>JAYVAQ010000449.1:0-2294 GCA_043750875.1 Rhodanobacteraceae bacterium | reverse complement strand
GTCGATTCCGCGCGACGCCAACTGACACCAAGTAGCGATCCAAGGCATGTCCCGTAAAACCCCGGTAAGTCGCCCCAACGATACTGGGTTAGTCGCGATTAGCTCGTACACTGTTGGTAGCGATTTCATCAGGGTATGTCCGCTACCGCACGAACCCGCACGCTCAGCGTTCTATCGGGCACAGAGATTTGCACTTTTTGGGGCGACGCAGCCGCGCCGAGAGCGCCTACAGAAAGAAAGTAAGCTAACGTTGCGCCACCCGCGGCGGCACTGGTAACGTGCACGACTGAATATTGCGTCGGTGGCGAATTGTCTGGCGCCAAAGGCTCCTGCGCAGCTGGGCAGTCACCTTGAATACATTGTTTTTGCGCGCAATCAACGTACAACAGTACTTCACTCGGCCACGCAGGCGCTTGCTTTGGCTTGTTACCCTGAAAGTAAAATCTCAACTTTTGTCCAGCTTCAGGAAACTGTTGCAGCACCATCATGTCAGGTGTGATCGGTGCGTCGCCGCTTTTGCAGACCGGCTTCAAGTTGATCCTTTCTACGCTCAGCATTTGATCCGGATCACGCGCGTCCGGCAGAAATGATTCAATCGCCGGTAACGGTTTATTGGTGAATTTTGGTACCGATGAGTACGGGTACAAGCCGACGTAAACCGTTACTTGGTGGTCGAGGCAAACCCTAACGTCGCTTTTAAAGTGTGGATTGGTCTCCATGACCGTGAAGTGCTTATCCTGGTCCGTGGTTTCGCGGAACACCGGCACAAAATTGAGTTGGGAATTCCGTTTGAGCTGTTTATACAAAGCTGGCGTGTAGTCCAACCCTTGTAATGGCGGTTGGCTTCCTAAATTAACCTGAGGGCAAACAGTGTCCGCACGAACCGCTACTGAAAAAAGTGCCGAAATTGCTGCCGATATGAGTCGAGTTTTGCGCCTCATGACCCGAGTCCCTCATTTACCCCGGGTTTGGGCCCGGCGGCTCGGCGATTTACCAATTTATTCAATAAATCAAACCAAAATGGCGCACCGAAACTCACCATCAGTGCAGTCATCAGCCACCCTGCCACACAGCGCCACAGTGCTGCCACGTCCCATTCAATCCCGGAGACGCAGGTAACTATCACCCAGGCAATAGTTAATACAAACAACAAGTTAGGCCAGTAAGATCGCCAGAACCAAATAACGCAAAGTTCTAGAAGCAAGACGAGCAGAATTACCTTGCTCGCGGTCGAATCAAATACTAGATTCCACTTTTCCCGCAAGCTTTTTGCCTTGGCAGAGTTCGATGGCTCGCTTTCTACAATTAGTTTCCACCAACCCTTTTGTTCACCAATTTCCCATATAAGCCCTATGTCATCGACCAGTTTGGAAGACTCCAGGAAACTCTCGTTTAATATTTTTGTTCGCTCCAGAAATACTGTTAGCTCTTTTTTCCATGCCACTAGGGCGTCGCGATATTCCCCGGCCTGTGCACCGAGGTAAAGCTCACAACTTTTTTTGGTTAAGCTGGAGTCCCAGGAATAGATCTTGTTGCTTAGGAAGTCGCATTTGTTAGCGGCAGTCAAGGATTCATTTTGCAGGACGCAGTATTCCGGCAAGTTGGTGCTGTCCGGTACGCTTCCCGCAGCTGCGCTCGGCGCATTTTTCGCACAACTTTGCCAAGCGATTTTCTGTGTTAATGGCTTACTGTCGTCTTTTTCCTCGAGTAAAAAGAGACTTTCCGCCAATATCGCGGGATCAATCAATGTCAGCAGCACGGTCTCGCGTGCGCGTTCAAGTGCTTCGTCTTTTGTCATGCTTGGATTTTTCGGATCCCGGTCTTCTTTGGCCCACTGGTTTGCGCGCGCACGCTCTTGCAGCATCAGCATAGGCACCAATTTGCTACTGTTGGCGTCGCCCTGCGCGACTAGCTGGCTTGCCAACTGCGAAACGCTTTGGCGCAACGCGGGCTTTTCAAACAACTGCTTGGCAATGTTGAAACTGTCAAAGTTGAATAGTGCCGCGAATACAAATGCGAACATGCCTAGCAGCAAAATGGAACGTCGCTTAAACCAACCACTGGCGCGGTCCATGACGGAGTCATACCAGCGCTCTACACCGGCATTGAGCTGCTGCAAATCATAATTAGACGCGTTCAAAATGGTCTGTAGGCTGCGAGTGAGTGATACCGGCAAAGCGCCGCCACGCACAATGCTTTGAATAATCTCGAAACTTACTTCTTTAGCTGGCAGCACTGATCTTAAAAATTCGACTAGGTTTTGGTCCGAGACACCGCTTGCTAAAAACCTAGCG
>JAYVAQ010000448.1:0-4903 GCA_043750875.1 Rhodanobacteraceae bacterium | reverse complement strand
TGCAGTAGCGGATTTTAATATGCCAATTGGTGCGCGTATCAGCGGCAATCTCAAACGCGCGTATACCCAAGCTAACGTGGCAAATGCCCAAGTGCTGGCGCGCCCGGAAAGCGGGGGCTTGATCGTCAATAGCCCGACCGACGTTAACGGCAATTACACGCTACGCGGACTGGCACCGGGGCGCTATCGTGTCATTACCGGTGGCCTTGTGCCAAGCGGCTTTTTAAACACCGTCTATCCAAACGTACAATGCGGCGATATTGATTGTGAAACCGTGCCCGGCAGCACGCTGGTAACGGTCGCGGGTACCGCAACCACCAGTGGCATCGATCTAGTCATCAGTCCAGGAGCAGGTGCGATTTCCGGAACGATTACCGAAACTGGCAGTGGTAATCCAGTTGTAGACACAGGCAATGGCCTGGCAAGCGTGTATTTAATCAACGAAGATCGCGGCACCTTTATGCAAAGCGTTTTAACTGCCGCCAACGGCAGCTATAGCTTTATTAAGCTGCGCCCAGGGAATTATCGCGTGGTGGCCGTCGCACCAGGTCTTATCGGTAAAGTGGTGCTCGGGCTAACAACCAGCGTCAGCACCCGCAATTGCAATGACCCTAATCTTTGTGATGCCTTGGATATCGGTGGTGCGATTACAGTTGCGCCTGGTGCAACGGTCAGCAATGTCAGCTTTAGCCTCGACCCAGGCGCAAGCGTTTCCGGCACCGTGCGCACCGCCGTGGGAGCGCTGCCGATCGTTGGCGCAACCGTATCCATTGGCAATTCTGTCGATGGTTCAAGTGCCGTGAGCGATGCCAGCGGCAATTTTACCGTGCGTGGTTTAGCACCTGGAGTTTATTACGCCAGCGTCGATGCACTGCCGCGGAATTTCGTGCAAACCTGGTTAGGCGATGTTGCTTGCCGGGGTTTTGAGTGCATCAATATCGGTAGGCCGATAACGATTTTCGCGAACACTAGCTTGACCGGCGTGAATTTCAATATGCCGGTCGGCGGCACGCTGACCGGGATGATATTGGATGGCGTATCTGGCGTTGCAGCACCGCGCCAAGCGCGGTTGGAGCTGTTTACCGCGAACAGCCGAACTTCGGTGGTGCAAGTTTTTACCACCGGTGTAGGCGGCTACAGCGCCACCGGTTTGCCACCCGGCGCTTACAAAGCAGTATTCGCATCCGACTCGGTGCTGGGCTGGGTTGACACCGCTTTCGGCGGCCTGCCCTGCCCGCGTGCCAGCTGTGATTTGAGCCTGTTGCCAACCGTAGCGGTTAGCGCCGGTTCCACCACCGCAAACGTAGGCGTTAGCCTGCCGCGTGGGCCGATGATCTCTGGCCGCATTACTGATGCCGCCACCGGCTTGCCGATTCGCCCGTTAGCTTTTGGCTCCGGCCTAAGCGGCCTCGTCGCGTTTAATAGCAATCTCAGCAATTACGCCGGTTTTGCGCGGGTCAGCCTAGCGGGAACATACCTCTCCCGCACCGGCTTGCCGCCTGGTGCGTATTTTTTGTCTAGTTTTCTATTGCGCAATAACACCACTTACGGTGGCGGCTACATTGATCAAACTTACAACAATATCACCTGCCCGTTTGGCAGCTGTGGGCTGGCCTCGGGCAATGCCATCAATGTCAATAACGTTGCCCTGAGCGGTTTTGATATCGCCTTGAATCGTGGCGCTGCAATCACTGGTACCGTCACCGCTGCGTTTAACGGCGCGCCTTTGTTTGGCGTCGATCTAACCGCATTTAATAGCGCTGGCAAAGTTGTCGCAACTGGGCGCAGCAATCCGAACGGCAAATATCGTCTTGATGGCTTGCCCAGCGGCAGTTATTTCGTGACCACCCAAAATGCGCAAGGCTTTCAAGACGCACTCTACACCGGCCAAATTTGCGAACCGTTTTGCAACCCGGTCAGCGGCACGCCGATAGTCGTTAGCGGCACCGCGACCACCAGCGGGCGCGATTTTGTCCTGCAGCAATTGGTATCAGTCGGCGGCGTGGTGAGCGATGGCGCACCCGCGGCCAACGTGCCAGTGGCGCTGTATGGGCAAATTGGCAATTTCTTGGCCGAGGCAGTCACCACGTCAGATGGCAGTTATTTGTTTGACGGTTTAGCGCCTGGGCGCTTTTATGTGCGTACGCGCAATGCCACGGGCCGTACCGACGATTTATATTGGCAAGCAAACAACGCGCAAAACACCACCCCCAGCAAGCCAGACTGCGTCGGCCTCGCCTGCCAAGTGCGGCGCGGTACCCCGATTGATCTAGCCAGCGGAAGTAGTTTTAGCAGCGCCAATTTAGCCTTAAGCGCGCCCGGATCAATTAGCGGGCAAATCACCAACGCGAATGGGAGCGCGGCACTTTCCGGTGTCGCCGTAGAGCTGCTGGATGCGCGTGGAATACGCGTTGCAAGCGTCAGTAGCAGCGCCAGTGGCAGCTACAGTTTTAACGCACTGGGTGCGGGAAATTATTATCTGGTGACGCGCGGCAGCGCTGGATTTGTCGATATCGCCTACCCGAACAACGTCTGCCCAGCCGCCTGTAACGGCCTCAATGGCAACGAAATTGCGGTTGCTTTGGGTGCAAATGTCAACAATATCAATATGAGCTTAAGCAGCGGCGCCAGCATTAGCGGTGTTTTGCGCGACGCCAGTAACTTGCCAATTCCTGGCATGGCGATACAGGTTTACAACGCCGCCGGTATCGCGGTAGCGCAAGTCGCAAGCAATTTGAGCGGTAGCTATAGCGTGAATAATTTAGCCAACGGCCAGTATTTTGTGCGCACTCAAAGCCTAGGCGAGGCAGGCAGTTCTGGTTTTGTCAACAAGGTTTATAACAACCGCGCCTGCGGTGCTTATTGCGATGTACGCAACGGCGATGCGGTGAGCATCGCTAGCGGTAATTCAGTCAGCGGCATTGATTTTTCCCTGAGCGCAGGTGGCACGATTAGTGGGACGCTCAGCAATGCGCTCAGCACCACCGGCATCGCACTTGCCGAAGTTCAAGCGCTGGATGTGAACGGGCAAATCGCCGCCCGCACACGCAGCAGTGCCAGTGGCAATTTCACCCTGGGTGGCTTGCCCGCGGGAAGCTACAAATTGCGTACCAGTAACAGTGCAGGCTATATCAATCAGGTGTATCGCAGCGCTAGCACCTTGTCCTGCAGCCCAAACCCCTGCGCCTTGAGCCTAGGCACCGCGATCACGCTCAGTGACGCCGGTAGCGTAAACGGGATTAATTTTAGCCTAAGCCCTGGCGGCACTATTTCGGGCACGGCGGCGGATTTATTCAATAATCCACTCAGTTTAGGCAGTGCTGTTTTGCTCGACGCTGGCGGCTTGGAGCTGGCTACACAAGCAATTTCTAGCGGCAATTTCGAGTTCAATGGCTTAAGTGCCGGCAGCTATTACGTACTGATTCGCAACGACTCTGGCCTTGTGGATGTGTTATTTCCAAACCTGCCCTGCCCCGGCGGCGCATGCGATATCGTCGCCCTCGGGACACCGATTGTGCTGGGCGCAAATCGCGTGGGCGGCACAAATCAGGCTAGCGCAGTTGCGAACATCGATCTACGACTGAGCACGGGCCGTGCGATCAGTGGGCAAGTAACGGCAAATAGTGCGGCAATTGCGGGCGTTACCGTGTATTTCTTCAACGCAAACGGTGCCGTTGTTGCCAGCGGCGTCAGCGATGCTTTGGGCAATTATGTGACTAGGGAATCCTTGCCGGCCGGTTCCGGTGCCAACTATTTTGCCGCCACCGCCAGCCCGAACGCACGCGGTGCCGGCGGCGGTTTAATCAACAAAGCCTGGAGTAATGTGGTGTGCATGCAAGATTGCGGCGTGGTCAATGCCGGCACCGCGATTGCGCTACCAACGGGCGTTAGTGCACTCAGCGGCATCAATTTCGATCTGAGCCAGGGCGGCGGACTGCGCGGCACCATCCGCAACAGTGGAGGTTCGCCGTTAGCACAGGTGGCAGTTGAAGTCTTTGATAGTTCCGCCCGCCTCGCTGGCACTGCGTTGAGCGATTCGTTGGGCAACTACGTGATTGACGGACTGGCACCGGGTAATTATTACGTGCGCAGCCGCAACGTGCTGGGCTTTGCCGATCAGCTTTTTGGCGCGGGTGAATGTGGTGCGGGCTGCAATCCGCTGGGCGGCGGCGCGGTTGCTGTTGTTGGCACCGCCAGCACGCCGAATATAGATTTAACCTTAGCGCAAGCGAACGCGTTATTTCGCAATGGCTTCGAATAGCGGCTAAGTCGTGCGTCAGCGAGGTTAATTTGGATCTCGCTGACGCGTCGACGACTAAAGAAAAAACAGTGCCGCCATTGCAACCAACGTCGGTGGTAGCGCGCCAAGCAATAGCCCGCCTACACCGATGGACTCGTCATTGAAACCGTTACGTAATAGCGCGACACCCGCCGGATTCGGTGCGTTGGCGATCACGGTTAAGCCGCCCCCGGCCACAGCACCCGCGACCAGCATGTACTTAGCCTGGTCACTCAAGCCAGAGATCAGCGAACCCAGATAGGTCAGTGCTGCGTTATCGGTAATCGCGGTCAGCGCAGTCGCACCGAAGAAAAGCGCGGTGGGTTCTAGTCCAGAGACAATCGGCTGTAGCCACCACTGCTGCATGCCTCCCAGCACCACTAGGCCAGCAAGGAAGAAGCCGACCAACAACCCCTCTTTGAGTATCAGCGGATTCTGGAATTTCTCATAGGCCGTGGTAAAGCCGATGAAAAACATGAATAGGCCCATAAAAATGACTGGGTGGTGTGCAAAAACGACGACTGAGGCCAAAAAAGCGATGTGAATCGCGCTGACCAGCAGCGGAATAGGGACTGCAGCAGGGGTGTTAGCCGGCTCGTCTTTAATATGCTTGCTCAACATATA
>JAYVAQ010000447.1:0-2754 GCA_043750875.1 Rhodanobacteraceae bacterium | reverse complement strand
CTGTTCACTTGCGCCTGCGGCATTGACCAAAAGCGTGTCTAGACCATCACCTCCTTCGTTCAGATCATCGCCATCGCCCGGATTCCAGATCAATTGATCGTTGCCAATACCACCATTTATGCGTTCCGTTGTGCTAACAGGATTGGTGCCAGCGCGCAACGTGTCGTTGCCCGCATCGCCATTGAGTAGGTCCAGCCCAAAAGAGCCAATGATCGTGTCGTTACCCTCGCCGCCGTTCAATTCCAGCGCAATGAGCCCGGTCGCAAGATTCACCGCCGAAATACTGTCATCGCCCACCAAACCATTCACTTCCAACGTTTCGACAGTGGTTAAATCTATGCCAAAAGGCACCAAATTGCTGCGATCAAAACGTACCGCGACCGGTGCCGTGCCAGCGGCGATAGTGAAAATATCACCTACGCCAGCGCCATTAACAATCTGGCGATCATTGCCGTCAGCACCAATAACGGCATCGGTGTTATCGCCGTTATTCCAAACATTGCTGTCATCGCCAGTACCCAGATCAATACTGTCGTCGCCCGGGTTGGCATCAACGCTGTCATTGCCAATACCGCCGGTAATGCGGTCAATGCCTGACGAACCGACCAGCGTGTCATTGCCATCACCGCCGTTCAATTCCAGGGCGATCAAGCCCGCCGCCAAGGTGCCAGCGGAAATACTGTCATCCCCGACTAAGCCGTTCACTTCCAGCGTTTCTACCGTCGTCAAATCGATACCAAAGGGCACCAAATTGCTGCGATCAAAACGTACCGCGACCGGTGCCGTGCCAGCGGCGATAGTGAAAATATCACCTACGCCCGCGCCATTGACGATCTGACGATCATTGCCATCCGCGCCGATGACGGCATCGGTGTTATCGCCGTTATTCCAAACATTGCTGTCATTGCCAATGCCCAAACTTATGCTGTCATCACCTCGGCCGCCGGTAACAACATCAGTCGTAAAGCTGCCGACGATGCTGTCCACACCGTCGCCACCAAACAGGGCCGTGGCCATTAATGCAGAAAATTCGCCCGCAGTAAGTGCACTTAGGTCGATGCTATTGGCCAGTGCGTCGCCAGTGACGGTCATGCTAAGTACGCTTGCACAAGCCACATTTGCCGGTGTCAACGCGGTGTTGCCATTGATGGCAACATTGCCCAAGTTGCAAGTGAGCAACACTTGAGTTTCGTTTACGGCAGTGATGTTCAATGCACCACCCGTGAAAACCGTGGTGAATGTTGCATGTGCAGGCGCCATGAGCACTGCCAGAAGCCCGGAAAGGGCGAAAGATTTGAAGTTCATATCGGTTCCATGTGAGCACCCAAATGGGCTAGCCACAGCTTGAATTGAGTCAATTCGGCGCGAAACCGGCAAGCGTGTGTGTGCGGGCCGCACCTTCGACAGGGCTGAGCACGCACTTAAGTTAGTGCGACTTACGCGAACCGTAACAACGACTACGCTCTAATTTGAATACGTTCGGATTGAAGCTAACTTGTTGTTTTTACAATGCCATGCTCAACTGCTCACGGATTTTTTTAAACAGATGGACTATTTTTCATGCACTACCAAAGCAAATTGTGGCCAATAGATGAAGTCGGCGGATTCGTGTTGGCGATTACCCACAATGGCATCGCAATTGGGGGTGAGGATACGCGTGAAACAGCCTACACCGCGTTTTCTATTGGCCATCTTGATCGCCCAAATGAACTTAGAAACATCACTGAGTTGTGCGTGATGGTCCGGCCCGCGCACGCCAAGAACACAACCTACGAGCTGCAATCTGCGCAAGCGCAAGCCGAGTTAGCCGAGAAAGCTAAAACTAGCTACGCAGATATGTATCGCCACAATGCTATGAGCGGTTTTCATCGTGCTGCGCTGTCGGAGCGAGACGGCATTCGAGTTCCAAGGCGAGTGTTGTTCAGTCGTTCGGGACGCTTATTACTCGGGTTTAAGTCACCGTCAACCAAAGAAGATCTTCCTGGGGTCTTGCGTCTTGTAAATTTGCTCGATACTACGATTCAAGAAGAATGGTCTACACCTGCCCTGCTGCGTAACGCGTCTGCCAAAGGTTCGCGGCGATTCTTAGCCGGCAATTTGGGCGAGCCAGTCGCAGTTTCGGATGATGCGACAGAAGTCATTATGTGGGATGCAGCCGATACTGTTAGTTGTGCGCTGACCAACCAACTGCCGGAAAATGCCCAAGCAACTCGCCGAATGTTTCAAGTATCACCCACTGAACAAGGCTGGGTGGCAACCGACCACGACGCCGTGATTTGGTTGGATAGAAAGCTAACTGAATTACGCAAAGTCAAGTTGCCAAGCGGCGCAAATTATTGGCCTTTGACAACATGCCGAAATGGAGAGTTTGCGATCGTTGCCTCGAAGCAATCCGCCGATTTTTGGTTAGTACCCAGAATCGGCAAAGCTCGGCGCTTTTCACCCCATCGTGGCGCTGGTCGCGATGCTAATTTTGGTGATCTTGCTATCTCGGATTGTGGCCGGTACGTGGTTTCTCGCGTGGCTGGCGATATCTCGGTCACTCGCCTAGAAGATGGTATGTCGTTATGTGTAGGTCAGGCTAACGACGAAATCCATCAGGATCGTTCATTTGGTGATTTCGAGGTGCACTCACGTGTGCCAGCTGCGGTTGGCTGGCTGGGCTCGCGTTTGGCTGTGGCTGAGCGTGGCATCGTAAGAGAGCTAGAGGTTGAACCGTTTGAACGTAACAATGCGTTTGTTTCAGAACATGGC
>JAYVAQ010000446.1:0-23019 GCA_043750875.1 Rhodanobacteraceae bacterium | reverse complement strand
CAGTGACCGGTGTGGAAATCACCAGCGCGCAAGGGCAAGCGATCACCAGCAACACCAGTGCTTTATAGATCCATGGATACCATTCGCCACCGAAGGCCAGTGGCGGCACAATCGCGACCAATAGCGAGATCAAAAACATGATCGGCGTATAGATTCGCGCGAATTCATCGACGAAGCGCTGCGTGGGCGCGCGATTGGCCTGGGCATCTTGCACTGAGCGCGCAATTCGATCCAGGGTCGATTCGCCCTTCGCATGCGTGACGACAAAAACCAACACGCCCGATTCGTTGATGGTGCCTGCAAACACTTGATCCCCGACCGTCTTGTCCACCGGCAGACTTTCGCCGGTGATCGGTGCTTGATTCACCGCGCTCGCGCCACTTTCCACCTTGCCATCGAAAGCTATGCGTTCACCAGGGCGAACTTGTATGCGTTGGCCAATGCCAATATCTGCCACGCCTCTTTCGACGAATTGGCCGTCGATTTCAACGTTGGCGACTTCGGGTGCCAGTGCAATCAAACTTCGGATCGCGTTCCGGGCGCGGTCTAAGCTGAGCTTTTCAATCAGTTCGGCGATGGCAAATAGCCAAATCACCATCGCCGCCTCCGGCCACTGACCAATCAATACCGCGCCAATCACGGCGACGGTCATTAGCAAATTAATATTGAGCGTGAAGTGCTTGAGCGCAATCCAGCCTTTGTAGAGCGTTTCTCTGCCGCTGAGAGCGATAGCAAGTAGCGCCAGACAGATGACCGGAATACTGGTTTCCTTACCCGTCGTGTAAGCAATAAGCTCAGCGCCAATCGCTGCGAAGCCGGCAAACACCATCGCCACTTTTTCGGCGGTGCTGATACCGGGCAAATCGGCGCCCAAGCGGTTGTTTTGTTGTGCCGCAGCGTCCATGAGAACCGGCTGCATACCCAGGCCTTCAATACGTTTGACAAGGCTTTCGGCGTCACTAAACACGTGGTCGACCGTCAATTCACGGCGCATCAAATCAAAGCCTAGCTGTTTGATTTCGGCTAAGCCGCCGAGCGCATTACGCAAGACCCCTTCCTCAGTCGCACAATCCATATTTCCGATGCGATAGACCACGCGAGTGGTGCCAGCGGGTGCTTGTGTGGCGGCCTTACTAACGTCGTCATGCGCGGTACCTTCGGCGTGATTGTGGCCGGTGTGATCGTCGTGCTGATTGGGATGCGTTGACATTGGAATCCTTTAAAATTGAAATTAGGAGTGCGAAACTCGTCATCGCGAGGAGCGCAGCGACGTGGCGATCTAAGTGCTCAGAGATTGCTTCACTTCGTTCGCAATGACGATACGACCGCGTTCGTAATGACGAGACGGCGAAAACTCTGACCCCCATTTACACCGGCTCAGGCTGGCCTGTGCCAAACATCCGATACAGCGCCGGTAGCACCAGCAGCGTTAACACGGTGGCCGAAATAATGCCGCCGATTACCACCGTTGCCAGCGGCCGCTGCACTTCTGAGCCCGTGCCAGTATTGAGCGCCATCGGCACAAAGCCTAGCGCTGCGACTAGTGCGGTCATCAGCACCGGGCGAAGCCGCCCCAGCGTGCCCTCAGCTATCGCATCAGGCAGATTTTTGCCCTCGCTAATCAGCGCGCGGAAGCTGCTGACCAATACCAAGCCATTCAGCACCGCGATGCCTGAGAGCGCAATAAAGCCCACACCCGCCGAGATCGACAGCGGAATATCGCGCAGCCACAGCGCCAGCACGCCACCGGTAAGCGCCAACGGCACGCTGGCATAGACCAGCAGCGCATCGCGCAGGCCGCCAAAAGCCATCATTAGCAGCAGTAGAATCAGACTGAGCGTGACCGGCACCACGACCTGTAGGCGTGCGGTGGCGGATTGCAGTTGCTCAAAGGTGCCGCCAAAACGCATCCAATAGCCATCTGGCAACTTAACTTCAGCGTCCAGCCTCTGTTTGAGTTCGGTAACGAAGGAGCCTAAATCGCGCTCGCGCACATTCGCAGTCACCACCACACGGCGCTTGCCGTTTTCGCGATTTACTTGATTCGGCCCCAGCTCGACACTGATGTCCGCCAGTTCCGACAGCGGCACATAACTTTGCAAACTGCCTTCCTGTTTTGGCAGCGGTATCGGCAACTGTTCAATAGCGCTTAAGCTGGCGCGCTGCTCGTCCGGTAGCCGCACGACAATATCAAAACGGCGATCCCCTTCGAAGTAGGTACCCGCTTCGCTGCCGCCGATGGCGGTGGAGATATTCTCCTGCACTTCCGCCAAAGTCAGGCCCATACGTGAAATTGCGGCGCGATTGGGTTTGATGATCAGCAATGGTAAGCCAGTCACCTGCTCTACTTTTGCCGAGCGAGCGCCGGGAATGCTGCTCAATACCGCCTCGACTTTCTCGCCTTGCTCCAGCATCACCTCCAAGTCATCGCCAAATATTTTCACCGCGACATCCGAACGCACACCGGAAATCAGCTCGTTGAAGCGCATTTGAATGGGTTGGGTAAACTCGTAATTATTGCCCGGCACTTTTCCAACCGCTGCTGCAATTTGATTGACCAGCTGTTCCTTGGTTTTGCTTGTATCCGGCCACAAGGATTGATCTTTTAAGATCACAAAAGTATCCGCCACTGACGGCGGCATGGGATCCGTCGCCACTTCTGCGGTGCCAAGTTTGGCAAACACCCGTTCAACTTCCGGAAACTCCTTGATGCGCCGCTCCAGTGTGGTTTGCATCTGAATCGCCTGCGTCAAAGAAGTGCCGGGAATGCGCAGCGCATGCAGGGCGATATCGCCTTCATTCAAGCTTGGAATGAATTCACTACCTAGGCGGGTACTGAGCAAGCCTGCGCCGATAAACAGCAACACCGCCACGGCTGCAACAAGCTGCGGCGCACGTAGGGCAAAGCGCAACGCTGGCTCGAACACGCGCTTTAACACCACCAGCGCTTTATTGTCGCCTTCAGACACCTTGCCGGTAATCAATAGCGCGATGCACGGCGGAATCAAGAATAACGACAGCAACATCGCCGCACTCAAGGCCATCACCACCACCATACCCATCGGCACAAACATTTTGCCCTCAACCCCGGTCAGCGTCAGGATCGGCAGATACACCAAAGTAATAATGCCCAAGCCAAACAAGCTTGGGCGAATCACTTCGCTGGCGGCACTTGCGGTCAAATCAAAGCGCTCGTGTTTAGTTAACAACCGTCCTAATCGATGTTGCGCCTCACCAAAGCGCTTCAGGCAGTTTTCTACGATAATCACCGCGCCATCCACGATCAAGCCAAAATCCAGCGCGCCCAAACTCATCAAATTCGCCGAGGTTTTGGTTTGCACCATGCCGGTTGCGGTCAGCAACATCGACAGCGGAATCACCGCCGCCGTCAATAGCGCCGCTCGTAAGTTGCCTAGCAGCGCAAACAACACCGCGATGACCAGAATTGCGCCTTCGATCAAGTTTTTCTCGACCGTGGCAATGGTGCGATCTACCAACGTCGTGCGGTCGTACACCGTGCGAATCACCACGCCTTTGGGCAGGCTCTTTTGAATTTCAGTAATCTCGGCAGCGGTAGCTTGCGCGACATCGCGGCTGTTGGCACCGACGAGCATAAACACTGTTCCTAAAACCACTTCACCGCC
Organism: Rhodanobacteraceae bacterium; assembly: GCA_043750875.1. Classification (GTDB taxonomy): domain Bacteria; phylum Pseudomonadota; class Gammaproteobacteria; order Xanthomonadales; family SZUA-5; genus JANNYA01. The sequence goes on along the minus strand of JAYVAQ010000446.1, from coordinate 19,375 downwards.
ATCTTGGGTCGCCGCACCGGTGCGCAATTCGCTGCCTTCTTTAACCTGCGCAACATCACGCACACGCACGACGCTGCCTTTCCGGCTGGCGACGCTCAGCTCGGCAATTTCATCGATACTTTGTGCCAAGCCGGGGATGCGCACCAAGTATTGCTCGCCGGAGCGTTCAATATAACCAGCATCGGCGTTGGCATGTTCGCGCTGCACCGCATGCATTAAATCGCTCAGCGATAAATCGTAAGCCGCCAATTTGCTGACGTCCGGCAAGATATGAATTTGCTTGACATTACCGCCGATGGTGTTGACTTCAGTTACCCCCGGCACGTTGCGCAGCTGTGGCCGCACGACCCAATCGTGCAGGGTGCGCAGCTCCATTGGCGTCCAGGGTTTGCCGTTCGCCTGCATCGCACCTTTTTCGGCTTCGATCACATACATATAGATCTCGCCCAAGCCGGTTGCAATGGGCCCCATTTCAGACTGCACGCCCTCGGGCAATTCACCGCGCACCGCTTGCAAACGTTCGGAAACTAACTGGCGTGCAAAGAACAAGTCCGTGCCATCTTTGAACACCACCGTGACTTGGGATAAACCGTAACGGGACAAGGAGCGGGTGTAGTCCAAGTTCGGCAGCCCCGCGAGCGCGGTTTCCACCAAATAAGTAATGCGCTGTTCCGCTTCAATCGGCGAATAACCTACCGCCTGCGTGTTGATTTGGACTTGCACATTGGTGATATCCGGCACCGCGTCTATTGGCAATTGCCGCAGGCTATAAAAGCCCAACAGTGAAAACGCGAGTGTCAATGCCAACATCAGCCAGCGCTGATCGATGGCAAAGCGAATCATGCTTTCTAAAGCACCATTTTGAACCTTAGGCAGCGCGCTGGTTTCAGTGGTCATGTGACGCACCCGACTTTTCAATATCCGCTTTCACCAGAAAACTTTGTTCGACGACATAGCGATCACCCACATTGATGCCGCTCAGCACTTCGGCGTAACGGCTGTCACGCTGGCCGAGTTCTAGCGGGCGAATTTCGTACTGTTCGCCAACTTGAATAAACACCACGTCCCAATCGCGAAAACGCTGGATTGCGCGCACGTCAACGCTCAGTGCCACTGCCTTCTTTGTCATGCCAACATCGACACTGACCGCTGTTCCAGGCCGCAAACTGGCGGAGGGCGCTGCAAGCCTCGCCAGCGCGATTGTTGCCCGCGTTACCGGGTCGAGCTTAGGCAAAACGCGCGCGATTCTCGCGCCAAAGCGCGCATCGCTAATGCGATCTGTTACCACCACGTCGACGCCAGGTGCAAGCAGCTGGGCATCGCGCCCGAACGCGCGAATTTCAACTAGAACATTGCTGGTATCGCTGATTTCAAACAACGGCTCTGCCCCCGCCACATCCCCGACATTCGTCATACGCGCCATCACCGTACCGGAAATCGGTGCGCTTACGATATAGCTGCGCAGGCTATCGTTACTTTCTATGCTGGCCAGTACTTGGCCTTTGCTCACCACATCACCCGTGTTGACGCGCACCTCGCGCACCAAGCCGACAAAGCGCGCACGCACTTTGGCGCTTCGATCCGGGTCAAGCGTCACTTGCCCGAACAGCGTGCGCGTCTCACCGACGGATGCGGGGCCAACCACGGCGGTGCTCATGCCAGAAGCTTTCGCTGCGGCGGTGATGATTTTGGTGCGACCTTCAAAACTATCGAATTTCCAAATATTTGGCGTGCCATCTAGGCTGAGCTTGACTTCAACTTGGAATGAATGCGGCTCCGTCACCTCGACCGTGCTGCGTAGGAAGTTGCCCTCCACCTTAAACGGAATTACGTTTTTGACATTGCCTAAACGCGTTAGCGCCACTTCCAATTGCGCTGCGTTGGGTGCGATCGCTTTACCAGCGCGCGTCACCCAGGCACGGTATTCCGGCGGCACGCCGTCTTCAAAAATAGCCAGCTCAAGCGTGATATCGCCATTGACCAACAAGCGGCCATTGTTTGGGCCCTTGGCGGGCTCGGCTTGTTCTTCACGCTCGCCCTCGCCGTGTTCGTCATGGCCGCCCTCGGCTTCGGCATGTTCGTCATGCGCATCGGCACTTTCCTCGCCTTCGTCATGATCTACATGCGCTTTTTCTGCGGATTCAGCTGCTTGCGCCGCCTGCGCGTGATAAATCGGTAAATTGACGGCGAGCAGCGCTAGCGCTGAGCTCAACGCAGAAACTTTAATAAGTGTTTTCATAGGTCTATTCCGAAATGAGTTCGTTGCTTGGGCTTAGAATGTTGAGCTGCGCGCCGGTCAGGCGTTCGATTTCGATGCGTGCCAAGTGATAAGCCTGGGCCGCGTTCAATCGCTTCAATTCAAGGTTTTGCACCTGCGTTTGCGCGAGTGCGACATCACGATAGGCATAGCGGCCAAGGTCATAGCCACGCATGGTGAGCTGCATAACTTTCGTCGCCTGCGGCAGTTGCTGCTCGCGCACGACTTGTTCCTCTGCGGTCGCAGATTGCAAATCCTGCAGCGCGCCAAACAGAAGGCGTTTCAATCGCAACCGCGTCGCCTGTGCCGTTAAATCTGGAAGCTGCGTATTAAGTTCTGCCTCGCGAACAAAGCTAATTTGCCGTTTCGCTTGCCCCAGCGGAATCGACATCCCGACCACAAAAGCCTGATCGTTGCTGGCCTCCAGCCGCCGCACACCGGCATTCCAGCGCCAGTCGGTTACCGCTTGCGCCCTCGCAAGGCCAAGCTCGGCCTGAGCCAAGCGCGCCTGCGCGCCGTACCGAGCGATATCGGGCAGGGTATCGATCTGTGCGATTAATTCGGCCGCATCCGCCACTTTCGGCATGCTGTAGACGTCCATGACCACGCGCGGCCTAGCATCCGGCTCGTTCCAGCTCAATGCCAGTGCGTGCTGTGCTGCTTCGATTCGGCGCTTGGCGTGGCCGACTTGCAGCTGGGCCTCAACCTGCGCGATTTCGGCGTTGAGCGCCTCGGTTTCCGGGGCTTGCGCCGCCTGCACACGCGACTTAATCGCGCTCAAGGTAGCCTGGGCAAGTTTCAAAGCGCGCTCCGCCGCCGCCAGCGCTTCTTGCGCCGCCGCCAGCGCGACAAAGTTGCGCCCGGTTTCAGTGAGTACATCCAATGCCTCAATGCGGTTTTGCACGCTCAATAGCGCGCTGGCAGATTGCGCCACATCCATGCGCGCGCCGCGTTTGTCGCCGCGCTCAAACACTGAGCCCAAGCTCAACGTGAGCTCCGCGCCCTTCACACCGGAAACAGTCCCGCTGCCCAGCACATTTTCTAACGTACCAGAAAGCTCCAGCCCCGACTTCAACGCCGCCTGCGCCTCGCGCGCCTGTGCCGCAGCTAAGGCCAAGGCAAACTGACGAAATTGCGGGTGCGCATTTAAGGTTTTGCGCGCTGCCTCGCTAAAGCTCAACGCGGGCTCGGAGCTCGCCGTGGATTCAGCAGCGGCGTCAGGGATAGTCATTGCGCTGGCTTGTGCGCCAGCGGCCGGTAACAGCCATACAAATTGCGCACAAAGCAGCGCGCCAATCATTGGTTTAATAAACATAGAAATATCCAATTGATTTGTTTGCTAAGGCAAACAAATTCCATAACAAGCCAAAGAAGCAAGCGTGGCTAAACCACGCCGGTGAACTTGCTTTAGGCTGTTCTGGGGGGCCGGAAGTTGGCGCCTAGCGGCGGCATCGGCATGTGTAAACGCGGGCCAGACGTGGGCGCGGCGCTTAAGAAATGCATGAACTCGTGCGTAATCGGGCTAGCTGCAAACGCAGGTGAATGCACGCAGCTGATGTGCAAACAGTGCGCTTCAATGTCTAGCGGGTCGGTAGGATCGGTCGGAACACTTGCGTGGTCATGCGACATTTCCGCTACACCGTCTGTAGCATGTTCGGCAGAATTAATACTGATATGGCTGACATCATGCAGATTGCAAACTATGCCTTGTGCCGTGTTTAGCAGCGCCACCAGTACCAGCAAAACCGCGCGAGAACGCAAACTACGCCCGTGCATCAGCGCAGCTTGCGACTTAGAAATATAACGGAGGGCGTTTGCGGGATTCATGCGCGGCTAGCTTAGCGGATTGGGCGGGGCTTTGGCATGATCTGCAGCTAAACCGATCTGCCTAAATTCGAGCACGAACAAGTCGTCTAAGCCACCCAGCCACTGAAAGGGCCACCTATTGAACCCTGATGAAAACACTGCCGTCACGTTTCGCTCCGCCTTTTTGGTTTGGCTAAGAATTGGCCTGATTAATTTTGGTGGTCCAGCGGGCCAGATCGCTTTGATGCACAAAATGTTGGTGGAAGAGCGCAAGTGGCTCAGTGAAGCGCGCTTTTTGCATGCGTTGAACTATTGCATGTTGCTACCCGGGCCCGAGGCGCAGCAGCTTGCGGTGTACATCGGCTGGCTCATGCACAAGACCTGGGGCGGGTTGGTGGCGGGTGTGCTGTTTGTCTTGCCGGGTTTTCTGCTGATCGTTGCGATTTCGATGGTGTATGTCAGCTACGGCGAATTGCTTTGGCTGCAAGGGCTGCTGTTCGGCATGCAAGCGGCAACCCTTGCCGTGGTGCTGGAAGCGGTGCTGCGCCTGGGTAAAAGGGCGCTGAAACAGCGTTGGCTGGTTTGGATCTCGGCGCTGGCATTCGTCGCTATTTTTGTCTTTGCGATGCCATTCCCGCTGATCATTATCGCTGCGGCGCTGATCGGACTGATCTGCGTGAAAATTGCGCCGCACGCGCTACCTATAGCGACTGACAGCGATCCGCTCGATGCGAGAGAAATCGCGCAAGCAAAGCCGAGCCTGCGCTGGCTGTTCGCGGTTCTAATCGTAGGGATGATGCTGTGGGCAACGCCGGTGCTGCTGTTGTTGCTGTATTTGGGGCCGGACCACGTTTTTAGCCAAGAATCGCTATTTTTCAGCAAGATGTCGGTGGTCACTTTCGGCGGTGCTTACGCAGTTTTGGCCTATGTCAGCCAGCAAGCGGTGCAGCATTACGGCTGGCTGAGCACGCAAGAAATGGTGCAGGGCCTAGCGCTAGCGGAAACCACGCCGGGGCCGTTGATCCTGGTGCTGACCTATGTCGGCTTCCTTGGCGCCTATCGATCCCCAGGCGGCTTGGATCCGTTATTTGCCGGGCTATTGGGCGCCACGCTGTCCACCTGGGTCACCTTTGTGCCGTGTTTCCTGTGGATTTTCTTGGGCGCGCCCTACATCGAACGCTTGCGGGGTAATCGTTGGCTCAACGCCGCACTCAGCGTGATTACCGCCGCCGTAGTCGGGGTGATCGCCAATCTGTCCATTTGGTTTGCGCTGCATGTGTGCTTTCGCGAAGTGGGCGTCTGGCGTGGTGGTATGGGCTTAGCCGTGCCGTTTCCTAGTCTACAAAGTGTGGATCTAGCCGCCGTGGTGCTCAGTGTGTTCGCGATGCTGGCGATGTTTAAATTTCAGATTGGGCTGATGCGCACGCTATTGCTGTGTGCTTTGCTCGGGTTGGCGTTGAAGGTCGGGTTTTGAGCACCCGACGCCAACCAGTGCGCGCAATTTAGAGCAGTACTAATGATCATGCGTATGGTGCGAATCCGGGAAATGCGGATGCGCATGCGTTAGGTCGTCGTGGCGATGCCCATGCCTGTGTTTGGTTCCGGGCGCTACAGGCTGGTCGTGTTCGTGTTGATGGTGTTCGTCGTGCACATGCTCGTGTTCGTGCTCCATCGGCTCGTGTTGGTGGACGTGCATGTGGTTTTCACTCAAATGCAGCCAAACGCCGATAGCCATCAACACGCCCGCGATAAGCAATGGCAGCGTGATCGCATCGCCCATTGCCAAAGCCAACATGGCACCAAAGAACGGAGCCACAGAAAAATAAGCACCGGTACGCGCCGTTCCCAAATGCCGCAGCGCCACCACAAACAGCGCCAAGCTGATGCCATAGGCAAACAGCCCTACGAGCATTGCTGTAGAAATGGTGAGTAGCGAAGGTAGTGCGGAAATGCCTAAAAGCGCGGCAATAGCAAGATTTACTAAGCCAGCGGTCAAGCCTTTGACTGCAGCGATCCAGGTCGCATCGGTTAACGAGACTTTTCGCGTCAAATTATTATCCAAGCCCCATGCCAAGCAAGCGCCCAGAATGGCCAGCGCTGGCCAGAAACTTGCCCCCGTCTGATTGGACTGGGAAGGCCAATTTAAAATAGCAGCGCCAGCCAAAATTGCCAGCATGCCGATGGCAATGCGCCGGTCGAAATTTTCTTTAAAAGCAAACCAAGCGAGCAGTGCGGTAAAAACGCCTTCGGCATTGAGCAACAGCGACGCGCCTGATGCTGGCATGCCGCGCAAACCAAACATTAGTAGCACCGGCGCGATCACGCCACCGCTAAGCACAGCGCCCAGTAACCAGGGCCATTCATGGCGTGCCAGATGCACGCGCTGTGCGCCGGAAATTAGGCGATACAGCGTCATGCCTAGCCCTGAACCTAAATACAGTAAGCCTGCTAACAACCAAGGATTGAGGCTAGTCAGCAGCAGCTTCGCTAGTGGCGTGCCTGCACCAAATAATAGGGCAGCCAGCAGCGCTGCGAGCACGCCGGGTTGCAACAACTGCTGACGCAATTTCATTACTTTCCTTCTTTAGTGCGGGCGATAAAGCGGTTCAAAATAACCGCTAACTTTGACGGTAACAGTCACCGGCACGGTGCCTTTATTTTTCCAATACCAACCGTGCACGCCGGTAAAGGGCGCGATGAAGCGCCCATGACCTTCGGTTTTTTGGTTATCCAGCCAATAGCTGGTAAATTTATCGCCGTCATCAGGCTTCTCGCCGTGCATGTCAAAATTGACGGGCCCTCCAGAGGTCCAACTAAACATGAACGCGGCACCGTCCAGCATTTTTGCTTTGACTTCAGCGCCTTTGCCGGGTTCAAGTGTCAGACTCATTTCGTCATTGCGAAAAGCACTGTTTTGCACGCGCACAGCGTCCAAGTTGACCGATTGTGTTGGATCAGTTTGCGCCACAACGGGCTGTCCAGACAGCGCCTGCCCTGTAAGCACGGCAGGAATCGCCGCTGCGGGTGTAGCAACGGCCGCTACAGTCACCGGCGCGTCAACTGAGTGCAGTGCCGTCAGCCCCAACAGCCCGCCAAACCCAGTAGGATCCTTACCAAATTCAGCGGGCAATACTATGGTGATCAAAACAGTCATTGCAAGCAACAACGCGATGGCACTGGCCTTGAGCAGTTGCGCAGTGCTGGGGTGATTGACTTGCTGGATGGAAATATCGTTCATTGCCGACTCCTATAGTTGTGGCGCTGCGGTTGAAAAAATATAGCCCGCGATTTGATAGCCGGTCAGTAAAAATCCTGCGCCCATCAAAATCACATTGCTAACGAAGGCGTGCCGCGCAAATGACGGCGTGCGCCGCCAAAAACCCATGGCGATCAGGATGGCGCTCAATGCCAGCAGCTGACCGATCTCAACGCCGACATTGAATGCAAGCATATTGGGAACCAAGCCATTGCTGGAAAGGTTGAAATCTTGCAATTTGGTAGCCAAGCCGAAGCCGTGAAACAAACCAAAAATCAACACTGCCGCCTTGGCATTGGGCTGTACGCCCAGCACGGTTTTGAATGCGCCTAGATTGTCCAGCGCCTTATAAACTACTGATAAGCCAATGATTGCATCCACGATAAACGGGTTAACGTGGATGCGGCTCAGTACGCCAAACAGCAGTGTGCTGCTATGCCCGAGTGCGAACAGCGTGACGTATAGGCCGACATCTTTGAGCCGATACAAAAAGAAAATTACGCCAAATAGAAATAACAAATGATCGTAACCGGTGACCATGTGCTTGGCACCAAGATAGACAAACGGTAACAGCTGTGGGCCTTGGGTGTTTTGAATAAAGGCAGCGTCACCGCCTTCTACGCCGTGTGCCATGGCATAGCCTGCCCAAAGTAGGGCAATTAGCCACAGCAGGCTGCGGCTATTCAAAACGCCCCGCAGCGTTTGAGCGCAAGCGGGTGCGAAATGGCTCATTGCGGGTCGGGTTTCGCGGCTTGTGGCTTGGATTCCTCGACTTTAGCGTCGCTCTTTTGCTCAACGCTTGCTTGCCCTGAGTCAGTGGTGGCTTCGCTTGCAGCTTCCATTTTTGGCGGTGGTGGCAGGTCGGTGTAGTCCTCGTGTTGACCATGCGCAAGCGCGAGCGAACTGAAGCAAATACCTGCCAGACTGACGAATAGTTTTAGTGACATACGATAGATCCTTTTTTGAGTAACAAGTTATAAAAAAAACATTTGGTTTGCGCCGATAGAAGTGAAAAATCGCAACGCGGCACAGACGCGCGACTTTAGCGAAGCAATCCGCCGCAAACGGACAAATTGCGAAGCTTAAAAAAAACGTTTAAACAGGCTCAGCCATGCCCATGCCCTTCTGGCTCGCGCATGGAGAATGGCAAAACCTCTACGCTTGTGCCGCTTTGCAGGCGTAGTTCTGCCGTGAATTCATGCGGCTCGCCCGGTGCTATTGCGCTAAGGTAGTGCCACGGCCCAAGTGATTCACCGGGCGATTCATCTGTCAATGGATCAAGCGATAACAGCAATCGCTCAAACGGCTCCGCCAGCCCCGGCCGATCAATAACGACTTCGGCCAGTAAATCGGGTGCCCGCTGAGTGGCGCTAAATCGCATACGCTCGCCCTCATTGGTGGCAATAATTTCGAGCAGCCCGGTTGCAAGGGTGGCAGTCACTTTTACCGGATCAGGCGCGCCATGCGGTGCATGTGCCGCAGCCTGCATTTCTATGAATCCGAGCGGACGTACCCGCACGCGCACCGAGGCAAGTGCTGGCAGATGCTCCATCAATTCATGTTCAAACGATGACGCCAATTGGTCCGCCTCGCGCACACTGGCATCGGCGTCGACCGTGACGTCGACTTCGGCCACTAAGCGATGCCCGAGCCAACGGGCGCGCGCATCGACGACCCCGTGAATGCCCTTAATATGCGCGGCAGAATGCCGAATCTCATCAATGACGTTGGGTTCTACACCGTCCAACATGCGCGTGAACACCGCCTTTGAGGATTGCCAGACGATGCCCAGTATCGCCACCGTGATGCCTAAGCCGATGATCGGATCCGCCAAAGGAAAGCCAAATTTCACGCCCAACGCACCGGCTACGACCGCTAGACTCGTTAGGCCGTCGGTGCGTGCGTGGTAGCCATCGGCGATCAATGCCGCACTATTAATCTCGCGCCCAATACGAATACGAAATACTGCAACGACTTCGTTGCCAATAAAACCCACGATCCCCGCCGCCATGACCCAACCCAGTTGCTGCAGCGGCTGCGGGTGTAGTAGGCGATCAATCGCTTGGTAGCCAGCAACGATGGCGCTGATCAAAATAATACCGACGATGGTCATGCCAGCTAGATCTTCAGCGCGGCCTAGGCCGTAAGTGAACACCGGGCTGGGTTTGCGTCGCGCTAAGCGAAATGCAATCCACAGTGGAATCGCGGTCACCGCGTCGCCAAAATTGTGAATCGTATCGGCCAGCAAAGCCACGCTGCCAGAACGAAACACCACCGCCAACTGAAATACGACGGTAATCAGCAAGATCACAAATGACCACTTAATCGCCCAAATACCGCGCGCAGTCGTGGCGATGGTGGCATCAATGGTGCCGTGGGTATGGCCGTGGCTGCCCGCAACGGCTGTGGCGTGCGCAACCTGCGCTGATGCACTGTTTTTGGATGCATCAAAACCGAACCAAGTGAGCGCATTGCGCCAAATTGATTGCGTACCTGAAGCCTGTAACTTCGGTGCTTTCCGCGCGTCATTATTCATGTTCCAGCCCCCAAACCCAATGCGCGTCAATCACCAAACGATAGTAGGTTTGCAACGCCGTGCTTTGCGCTAGCAGCGCGCTATTGGATGCGCTCGTCGCCTGGCGCCGAGCAATCAATAACTCTTGCAGGCCTGTTTCACCGAGCGTATAGGCGCGCTCCAGCAATTCTGCATTCGCATGTGTTGCCGCCGCACTTTCCTGCGCCAATTGCAGGCTCTCAAAGGCACCTTTGGCCTGCACGAAGGCACTATCAACCTCGGCAGTCAGCGCGCGCGTTTGCGCCTCGGCAAATAAATCAGCAGCATGTGCGTTTGCTGTCGCCGCTCGTGCGTGTGCGCTGCGGGAACCGCCCGGCCATGCAATCGGAATGCTTACATTAACTCCGACAATATCCTCGCGCCCGCCTAGCTCTGACGCTGCGTAAACACCGATGGTTGGATCGGGCATGCGTTCGGCACGAGCTCGCGCCGCGCGTGCGTTCGCGCTTAGCGCGTCAAATTCAGCGAGCTTTAGCTCGTCACTCTGAGTCAAAATGCGCTTGCGCCAAGCGCTTACGTCGGCCTCAATCGGCAGAGGCATCGGTAGCGGCGTAGCACTTCTGACTAGCCCAGGAAACTGCCCAGATAGCAATGTCCAAGCGGAGTTGCTGCTAGTTTTGGCGTCGTTAACAAGGCGATGCTGCTCGATTAGCTCGGTGCGCACAATGGTGACGTCCAGTTTTGCTGCGTCGCCAGCACGCTCACGTACCTCCACCGCCGCCAAACTTTTTTGGAAAGAAGCCAAATTATGTTCTGCAAGCGTTAGCGCGTGCTCAGCGGCAAGCCATTCAACCCAAAGTTTGGCGAGCGTACGCGCCGCTTCGTGCAGTGCCTCGCCATAGGCCGCGTCGGCGGCGTCCACGGTGATTTTTCCGAGTGATCGATCCGCCGCAGATTTGGCCGGTAACCGCACTGCGTGTTCGATGCCAACGTTCCATTCCTGGTAGCGCGCACTGGTTTGCAGGCTACGCCGCTGTGAGGTGCCGCGTAACGTCCAATCGTAGGGAGAGGCATTCAATGCTTGCGCCTGGGCATTTGCCATTTCTTGGCCTGCGCGCGCCGCCCGCACCGCAGGATCAGCTTCGAGTAGCGGACGAGCAAGCTCAGTCGGAATTAGGCCGGGGGCACGTTGCGCCGCACCAGCGTTGGCGAAACCTGGCAGTGCCAGCGCCAATGCACACGCTGCACTCAGTAGCTTGCGCCCAAAAATGTGCGGCTTAATTGGTTTCAATGACTTAATTTGCGCTGCCTGATTCATAAAATTTCTCCTGCTTCGGCAACCGGGTATAGCCAGTAGCGCATTCCTGCCCCTGCAAACTGCTGCTTGAGCTGCGCGAGCAACTGTGCTTGATGACTGTCAGGGAAAATAAGTTGGATTTGCACCGCGCTGGCGCGTCCAAGCACGTGTTCGGTGGCGTTCAATTTGGCAAAAGCTAAGCCGTGTGCGGCGGTGGGTGCGCTGGTAAAAATGCTTGCATAGGGCGACATCAGCAGCGTGTCCAAGACATTCTCTTCAATCTCCGGTGAACACAATAAAGTGAGGCAAATATTTTGTGTCGGCAAACTATGCGCGTGCGTGTCAATTTGTTTAGACATCGGTTTTCTCCGTCGAAGGCGAGGCAAAGCGCAAGTACAAAATGGGCAGCAGCATCAGTGTTAACGCTGTCGCACTAATCAAACCGCCAATCACCACAATCGCAAGCGGGCGTTGAATTTCAGAGCCTGGGCCGGTGGCAAAAAGCAACGGAATCAAACCGAACGCGGTAATTGAAGCGGTCATCAGCACTGGGCGCAGCCGACGCCGTGCGCCCTGAATAACAACGTCTGTTGGCGATAAACCTTCCCCCTGAAGTTGGTTGAAATAGCTGACCAACATCACGCCATTAAGCACCGCGATGCCAAGCAGGGCGATAAATCCGACCGAGGCTGGCACGGATACATATTCGGAAGTAAGCCAAAGCGCCACGATACCGCCCACCAACGCGAACGGAATGTTGCTCAAAATCAACAGCGATTGCGCGACCGACCGAAACGTTGCAAAAAGCAAAATAAAAATCAGCACTAACGCAACCGGCACAACAATTGTCAAGCGCGCGGCCGCACGCTGCTGATTTTCAAACTGCCCGCCCCAGCTAATACGGTAGCCGGTCGGCAAAGTGACGTTTTTCGTCACCAACGCCTTCGCCTCGTTGACAAAGCCAACTAGATCACGCCCGGAAACATTGGCGATGATAACGCTGTAGCGGCTGCCCATTTCCCGATCAATCTTGACTGGCCCTGCAGCACGCGCTAGCGTCGCCACACTGCCGAGTGGCACTGAGCTCCCATTCTGCGCGGTAATTCGTACTGCACCGAACTCAGCGGGCGAAAACCGCACGTCTTGACTGCCACGTAGCACAATCGGGGTGCGTCGGTTACCTTCCACCACGATGCCCGCAGGCACACCTTCAATTTGCATCCGCAGTGCGTCCTGGATTTCCTCGACATTCAGACCGAGTTGCCCAGCTTTGAGGCGATCAACAACGACTCGCAAATATTGCACGCCGTCGTTTTCAACAGTGTAGACGTCCTGATTGCCAGGCACTGTCTTTAGCAGCGTTTCAATCTGACCCGCGTATTCATTGAGCTTGTCTAAATCGGGGCCAAATACTTTGACCGCTAAATCACCGCGCACGCCGATAATCATCTCGGATACACGCATCTCAATGGGCTGGGTAAAACTGTAACTAATGCCCGGCATCGGATCGAGCACTTTACGCACTTCATCCATCAACGCCTCTTTGCTGCGCATGCGCCATTCGCTAGGCTGCTTGAGCAGTAAATAGGTATCAGTTTGATTCAAGCCCATCGGGTCAAGCCCAATTTCATCGGAACCCGCGCGCGCCACGATACCGGTCACTTCTGGAATCGCCGCCATGATCGCCTGATGGATTTTTAAATCCAGCGCGGCACTTTGTTCTAGACTAATCGAAGGCAGTTTTTCAATGCCGACAATCAAATCGCCTTCATCCATGGTCGGCAAGAACGTTTTGCCCACTTGCGTATAGATCACGCCAGCGCCTACCAGTAGCAGCCCTGCTGCAATCGCAACGGTGCGCTGGTTGCCCAGCCCCCAGCGCAGTATGGGTGTGTAAATGCCAAGCAATTTTTTAGGCAACCAAGGTTCTTCTGCCTTGACCTCACGTACTAAATACGAGGCCAGCACTGGGATTACGGTCAGCGAAAGCAAGAGCGAACCCGCCAGCGCAAATACAATTGTGAGCGCCACCGGTACGAAATATTTTCCTTCCAGACCCTGTAGCGTCAACAATGGCAAAAACACCGTGATGATGATTAAGATGCCCGAGGTAACTGGCAACGCGACTTCGCGTACCGCCCGATAAATCGTGTGCAAGCGCGGCAGTTTGCCTTCAGTTGGGTCATGCGCTAATCGTTCAACGATGTTCTCTACCACCACCACCGCCGCATCCACCAGCATCCCAATGGCAATCGCCAAACCGCCTAAGCTCATTAAATTGGCCGACATTCCCACCGCTTGCATCAAAATAAACGTGATTAACGCGGCCAGTGGCAATACCAGCGCAACCGTAAGTGCTGCGCGCAAATTCCCAAGGAACAACACCAGCAAGACCACCACCAGAACGGTTGCTTCTAACAGTGCTTTCGATACTGCATCAACCGCTTTGCTCACCAGTGATGCGCGGTTATAGAACGTTTCCAGACGTACGCCGCGCGGCAAAGTCGGCTGTAGTTCTTTCAGCTTAGTTTCCACGCCGTCTACCACCTCTTTGGCATTCGCGCCAGCCAAGCCCAGCACTAGCCCTTGCACCGCTTCTGCCTTACCACTTTGGGTGACTACGCCATAGCGGGTTAAGGTGCCTATTTTCACTTCTGCGACATCGCCGACCCGCACCGGCACCGCATCCAAGGATTTCAAAACAATCGCGCGCAGATCATCTAGGCTGGTAATACTGCCTTCAGTGCGCACCAGCAACACCTCATCACCTTCACCCAGACGACCAGCCCCATCATTGCGGTTATTCGCTTCAATTGCCTGCTCAAGCTGCGTCAACGTCACGCCACTGGCCGCCATTTTGAGCGGATCTGGCACCACTTCAAAAGCGCGCACCACGCCGCCTAAGGCATTGACATCGGCGACACCCGGAACCGTTCGTAACGCCGGGCGAATCACCCAGTCCAACAGTGAACGCCGTTCGGCAAGCGTTAGTTCTGGTGCTTCGACGGTAAACATAAACATCTCACCCAAGGGCGTTGTCACTGGTGCCATGCCGCCGCTAATGCCGTCTGGCAGGCTTTCACTGAGCCCACCGAGGCGCTCCGCCACCTGTTGGCGGGCCCAGTAAATATCGGTGCCATCAACAAAATCGATGGTCACATCGACTAGCCCGTATTTGGTGACCGAGCGCAAAATTTTGGTTTTCGGAATGCCTAACATTTCAACTTCAATTGGCACGGCGATGCGGCTTTCTACTTCTTCCGGAGTCATGCCCGGCGCTTTCATAATAATTTTGACCTGCGTGCTGGACACATCGGGAAAAGCGTCAATCGGTAGGTTTACATACGCAACCCAGCCCGCGCACGCAAGTACCAGTGTCGCAATCAGCACGAACAGCCGTTGCGCCAGCGAAAATTGCACTAATCGGGTCAACATTAGTTCGCTTCCTTGGCGTTCAACCACGCGCCCTTGAGCGCTACAACACCACTAATCGCGACCTGCTCGCCGTTTGCGAGGGCGCCCAGCACACGCAGTTGCTGCCCGGCGCTGGTTAACACGGTGACCGGTCGCGCCTCAAAGCCTGCTGTAGTTCGAATAAAAACAACCGCTAAATCACCGTCGTAGGCGACTGAAGTCAGCGGCACATCCCAGCCTGTAGCGCCTGCCGAGGTCGGCAAATAAACGTTCACGTATTCGCCAGGACGTATTGGCGAGGCACCACCCTTTTTGCCTGTTGGCAGGCTGTCCAGCTCGGCGTTGAGCTCAATGGTTTGACTGCCTTCTGTTACGGTCGTGCCACTGCTAAGAATGCGGCCTGTGATTGCAGGCGAGTTACTGTTTCGCCCTTGCACTTGCACCACAACACCGGGCTGCCAAATGCCGCTTTGCGCAGCCGGTACGGTGATTTTTAGCCAGAGTCGATCTGTCTGGGCAATACGCATCAGCTCAGTCGCTGCGTCCACGCGCGCACCAAGCTTCACTGCAACTTCGGTGATCACGCCGGCTCGATCAGCAACCAGCGTTAGGCTTTCTTGCACCGTGCCAGAACTCAGGATTTGATTGATGCTGGTACTGGACATGCCGCTCAAGCGCAGTGCTGCTTTAGCCTGCGCGAGCGTTGCCACACTTTCGCTAAGCAGCGCCTGCGCTTCTTGCAGCCGACGCCTGGGAATGATTCCCTCGGCAAGCAGCTGCCTTTCGCGCTCAGCCGATTGCTGCAAAAGGTTTTTTCGCGAGCTGGCTTGTAAAAGCTGAAGCTGCAAGTTGCCAAGTTCTGGACTTGCAATGCGCAGCATTGGTGTGCCCACCTGCACGGTTTGATTTTGTTGGACCAATAGCTGGAGGATAAGGCCGCTCAATGGCGCGCTTAACACTTGTTCGCCGTCCGGTGGGAATACGACCTGCCCAGGCAAACTAGCGCGTACCGAATCGCTGCTTTGCAGCGGCGCTGTGCTAATGCCCAATGCCTGCACTTGTGCATTGGGCACTGCGAATGCGACCGGCTGAGTGTTTGCTGCGTTCATCGGTGCTACAGCGGGTGCGCTGGCCTGCGCCATTGCAGGCGCGAGCATTAAAAATATAAGACACATGCGTACACGCGCCAAACGCTGGCGCTCTAAAAAATAGTTCATTTTTTGAATCTCCATTAATTCATCGAGGCACGCTGCAAAATCAAATCAGCATGCAAATTCCATTCTGGACGCTGCCAGCTTGTCGTTTAGGTGATGAAGTTAAGGGGCGGGCCGCAACTTGGCGGCAGTAGTCGCGGTTTTTGCGGACCGCCGGTGGGTGCCCGATAGCGTGGAATCGCGCTCGGCGGCGCTGGAATCAGTTGCCAGAGCAGCACCGTCGCGATAATGAAAAATTGCTGCTGATTCTGCTTTGACGTCTTGCCAAAAGCATCAAACAGGGCGTCGATTTTGACGTCCTGATGCACCACAGTCTCTAAAGTGGGTTCGCTGTCGCCGTGATGATCATGCAAGTCGGAATGATCCTGATGAAGCAGCCCCACCTCGATATGAGGCAATTCCATTGCCAGTGTTTCGCCGCCAACCGTTGCTTGTGCAAGCACAATGTGCTGATGCGAATGCACACCGCTGATCCGAATCGCAAGAAACACGAAACAGATGAGGAAAATCGCCCAAGAGCGCTGGCGGAGATGGTGACATCGCAAATAAAACATTATGCGAGCCTAACATGCATGGCATTTGGTAAGCCATGGCAATGAAAATGCCATAAATGCCGACAAGCAAGCCCGATCGTCACATGCCATGCAATTCCCTCATGAATCCGGCCGGGTCTGTGTTGTGGATCAGCAGATGAGCGGCAATCAGAGCGATGACGACTACGGTAATACCAATAGCCCATTTCTTTTTCATAAACGATCCTCTTTCAGGTGACAGCAAGGGTTTGTCGAACAGTGAGCTGCGCTGCGCGCCGCGCTGGAAGGAAACTTGCCGCTGCCGATGCGACCAGCACCAGGGCAAGCCACAGTCCAGCCGCAGTGGGTGACAACGTCAGCGACAAAGGTTGATTGGAAATCGAGGCCAATACACTGCCAACGCCAGCCGAAATCGGGATGGACAGCGGTATCGCGATCAGCCAACTCAGCAAGCCGGCGAACAGGCCTTCGCCGAGCACGCTTTTGAGTACATCGGAACTACGTGCGCCAATAGCGCGCATGACGCCGAGTTCGCGAGTGCGTTCGATCACGCTGGTGCTCAGCATCGATGCCAGTCCCAGAGTGCCAACGACAGCCATCATCGTGGCGATGAATCCCAATGCGAATACCAGGATGTAGATGTGTCCGGCTTGAGCGGCGCCGACGCGCTGCTTGGTCATAACGGTCTTGACGCCGATCTGTTCGCGCTCCAGCGCAGCGACGAGCATCTCGGTGACTTGGCTGGGCGCGGTGTCGGCGAAACGGATACGTATCGCGTTTGCATCTTCTGTCCCGCTGGTCGCCGCTGCATAGGTCGCCGCCGTGACGTAGCCGGCGGACGGCGTCAGGAGCTCGCGTGCTATGCCGATGACACGCAGGCGCAACGGACGGTTTTCTATCTTCAACGATAGGTATTGCCCGATCTGAACATTCTGGAACATCGATGAGTGCGCCATTTGATTGAGCACGATCCCATCATCGTCTGCAGCGTCGAGCCAACGCCCTTCGAGCAGATGCACATCCACCAGGTGCGTCTGTAGCGGCGCGGATCTCAGCGAGAGTCCGCCATGGCCGCCGTCGGGATAAGTACGCACGATGTCGATGTCGCTGCCTTGATCAATGGCTGCGGCGGTGATGTTCCAGATTTCGGCGTCTGCAACGCCGGAAGTAGCAGCAACCAGATCGATCGCCCGCTGCTTCGACGCGGGCCGTTGCAAACGAAGTTCCAAATCGTAGTGCTGATAAGCAACGGCCTGCGCGACAAAATCCTCCCATGCAATCTTGAGATTGATGCTGGCAATGAACATGGAGCCGGCAGTAGCCAACAGGCCCAGGGTCATCAGCAGGCGGGCACGGCGCCTGAAGGTATTGCGTAACGCCAGAGTGAGACCGGGATCGGAAACACCAACGCGCGTGAGCCATCGCCCCAGCGCGCCGAAGCCGGCGCCATTTTTGGCGACACCGTGATCATCGATCGCCTCGCGTACGGTTCGGCGCGATGCAACCAGGATCGGGATCAGCGCGGTCACGACGGGTGCAAGCAGCCCCACTGCGATCACGCCGGCAGGCAGCCAACCCGGCACGGAATAGCTGGCGATTTCCAGATTGAGCAGTTCGGCAACGACGGCTACGAAGGCACGGCCAGCGCGCAATCCCAGCGGTAGCGCGATCGCCACGCTGACGACGCCGATCACGCTCACCAGGCCAAGATAGAGCCCCGCTATCTGATTGGAGCGCGCACCGATCGCTTTCATGATCGCGATCTGCCGACCCTGCTGGGCGAGCAACCCACCGATGATGGTGGCGCATAGGATCGCACCGAGCAGCAGCGCCAATAGGCTGAACATCTGCAGCATGCGCACCACGGCATTCAATTGTCCCTGATGCGGATGCCGCAGCGGTGGCGGTATGCGTATTTCATGCACGTGGTGACCATTGGTTTGCAGCCAGTCTGCAACCGTGCCGGCCGTCGCCTGAATCTGCTTTGCGTCATCAGCGCCGGTGCTGACGACAATCTTGAGCAAGTCGAGCGCGCCGCTTTCGCCGAGTGTGGCCAGTGTCTCTGGGGTGACGTAGCCGTAAACCGTTTGTTCCTGCCAGGCTGGTGCCAGGCCAGCGTCATGCACGACGCCGGCGATGACCAACTCTTGCTTGCCGCCTGAGTCTCGCGGAAGCGACACGACAGAAGAGTCAGTTTGCACGTAGATTGAATCGCCGACCGCGGCGCCAGTGAGCGGCATGGCGCTTCGCTCGACCAGCATCGAGCCCAAGGGCGGCGGCCAGGCGCCGGATTCCGGACGGAAGGCATTGATTCGCAACTGCTTAAAGTCCGGGATGACGAACAACAGCAGCGACATCCATTGATTCGGTGCCACCTCAATGCGCGCCGACAGCGTCGCGCTGGCCTCGGCATCAGCGACGTTGGGAAGCTTGCGCACCTGTTCAATCAGCGCCGAGTCGATCGCGTCCATATGCAATTGCGCAGAGGCGGGATGAGTGTCGATATAGTTGCGTGGTACCTCACGCTTAAGAATCGCGTAGGCGGTGAAAATCGCAGCGACGACCGTGATGCTCGCCGCCAATGCCACACTCATCATCAGGAAGCGGCTTCGGGCTGAGCGCAGATCAGCCAACACCTTGCGCCAACGCGGACGCATCAGCGCGCTCCCGAGTCGGTCGCTATGTGGCCATCGCTGAGCGTAATGGTGCGGGTGAAGAACCGGCTCAGATCGCGTTCGTGGGTCACGGTGAGCACCGTTTTGCCATCAGCGGCCAGCGATGCCAGGAAACCCATCACATCGTCGGAGGTCTTCGAATCTAGATTGCCGGTCGGTTCGTCGGCGACAATGATCGGCGGATCGTTGGCCAATGCACGTGCAATAGCAGCGCGCTGCTGCTGGCCACCGGAAAGATCGGCGGGCAGCTTGTCGGCCTGGTCGGCGATGCCCATTCGTTCGAGGAGCTGCTGTGCACGGGCACGGCGCTTTCCCACCGGATAGGTTTTGCAGAAGTCCATCGGCAGCGCGACGTTCTCGGCAACCGTCAACGTGGGCAGCAATTGGAAAAACTGGAAGACAATGCCG
>JAYVAQ010000445.1:0-2313 GCA_043750875.1 Rhodanobacteraceae bacterium | reverse complement strand
ACCAAGGTTTGCGCTTCGGCCTCTGCTTGCTCAGCTTGCTTCGCCAATTCGGCCATGCGCGCTTCGGCTGCCATACGGTCATCCATACGGTCTTTAGCCACTTTTTGTGCAGCCAAGAGTGAAAATGCCGCCTCACGTCGCGCGCGCATCGCGGCTTCTTCGCCTTCCAAACGCACCAGTGTTTTCGTTTCTTTTTGGGCGCGCTCAGTTTCGGCCGCGGCGCGGGCTTTGTCGGCTTCCGCGCGCGCTAAGGCATCGGCAATTTGTTGTTGTTGTGCGGCTTGCTGCACCAATTTGGCTTTTTCTGCCGCCGCATCCAGTGCCGTATGATCTTGCGCGGCAGCAATCGCCGCTAGCTCTAATTCTGATGCCTGCTTTGCTGCGGCAGTTGCTGCTTCAGCAGTGGCAATAAGGGATTTGGACGCAGCCACGGCGCGCTGTGCTGCGGCAAGCTTGGCACTGGCGGCAGCGATGCGTTGCGCCTCAACGGCCGCAGCACTTTCATGGCTGGCGCGTGTTAAGTCGTCTTGGGCAATCCGCGCTTCCAGTGCTGCTGTTGCCGCATTGTCGGCTTCTAAGCGCGTTAAGGCTTTGGCGATTTTTTTCTGCTCAATCTGTTCCCGTGCTGCAGCGGCTGCGTGCGAGGCAGTTTCGGCGGCGGCGCGTTCTTTTGCGGCCGCTACGACGTCGGCTTCAGCTTGTGCCGCGGCGGTGCTAGTTTCAAGCGCTTTTTGCTCGGCAGCCAAGCGGGTGGCGGCGTTGGCGGTTGCGGTTTTTTCGGCTTCAAGCAATTTCTGCGCGGCGCTTAAACGCTGTTGGTTGGTGGCAGCGTCAGTTTGAATCCGCGCGAGCGCGAGCGCTTCTTGCGCGGCGCGAGCTTCCTCGGCTTTGGTGGCGGCAATGTCTGCCTGCGTGCGCGCAGCGGCTTGTTTTGAGTTTTCTTGCTCCGCACTTTCGCGCGCGATCACGGCGAGGCGCAGCGCTTCATCGGCCGCAGCGCGCTGCGCTGCCTTTTCGGCTGCAATGGCTTCTGCCTGGGCGGCTTCAATGGCCGCTTTGGTGGCTTTTTCTTCCGCCGCAATGCGTGCTTGAATGCTTGCGGTGGCTTCTTGTTCAATGACCACCAAAGCTTGTGCAGCGGCAACGCGTTGCTTTTCGGCAATGGCGTCATTTTCAATGCGAATGGCCGCGTGGGCTTCATCGGCTAGGCGCAGGCGTAAGCTATCTGCGGCCAACTGGTCAGCTTCGGCGCGCGCGCGCGCGTCAGCGGTGTGTTGCTTTTCAGCTAATTTACGTGAGTTTACCGATGCCTTCAATGCGGCTTCAGCGCGGATGCGTGCTTGCGCTTCGTCGAGCGCGACACGTTCAGCCGCGCTGGCATTTTTGGCCGCAGTTTCGGCTAACGCTTCTTCTTTGGCGCGTTCGTTCGCCAGCGCAATGGCTGCCTGCTCGGCGCGCAACTTAATGTTTTCTTTTGCCAGTTTTGCTTCTGCTAGCACGCGCTTGGCTTCAGCTTCTTCAATTTTTTTCTGCTCTAAAGCGGCAATACCGCGTTGCGCTTCAATCAACTCGGCTTCGGCTTCCATCCGTGCGGTTTCGCCATCCTGAAGATGGGCGTCGGCAGTGGCTTGTTCGGCTAGGGCTGCGAGTGTTAAGTTCTTTTGTTTTAACTGATCCTTTGCCGCTTGTTTTGCTTCTAAATCGACTACCAGTTTTTGCTGTGCCGCCAACGTAGCGGCTTGCACTAAAGATCGTGCAGTAACGGATTCTGATGTGACAGCTTGGATTGACGCTAAATTACGCTTTGACACCGCCAAAGCGGCTTGTTCTTCGTCTGCCCGTTGCTGCGCGACCGCTAAGGCTTCGCGTTCGGCTTGCGCGCGCATTTGTGCTTTTTGCGTCTCTGTTTCTTCAAGCTGCTTTAGGCGCTTCAATTCGTTGATAAGCTGACGTTCGACGCTTTGTTTCGCAATTGCTGCTGAAATAGCGCGCTCTTCAGTGGCAACGCGCGTCTCGGCAATCGCCGATACTTTTTTCTGCTGCGCTAAATTTTGTACGCTCAACACTAGCGATTCGCGTTCGGCACGTTCGCGAGAAATAGCAAGTGCCGCCGCTTCTTGCTCTGCTGCAAAAATGCTCACCGACTGTTCATTTTGCAGAGTCTCGGCTTTTAGCTTTGCCTCGGCTTTGGTTAGAAGCTCGCGCTCCGCACGCTGACGTTCTATGGCCTTGGCAACGGCGGCGGTATCGAGTCGGCTGCGTTCTAGTGCGGCTTCTTCAGCGCGCGCTTCGGCTTGCGCGCGTTCGCGCGCA
>JAYVAQ010000444.1:0-9793 GCA_043750875.1 Rhodanobacteraceae bacterium | reverse complement strand
GCGCGCATCAGTAAACACCCGAATAACGCCGGAGCTTACACCGGCAACACGCCGGTCGATAAGCCGCACACCTACGGGCAGAAGTCTGTCGAGTGGGCGGATTTTGAGGCGCTGGTGGCGGCAGAAATTAAGGAACACAACAGCCGTATCGGGCGGCGTTCGGAAGTGTGCGACGGGCGTAGTTTGCAAGCAGCGTTTGAAGAAAGCTTTGCCAAGATTATTCCGAAAAAAGCCAGTGCCGATCAGCTGCGCTTTTGCATGCTGGCATCTGAGCTAGTGACGGTTGACCATGAAGAATGCGCGGTGTGGCTGCACAAGAATAAGTACTGGATGCCGGAATTGGGCGGCATGCACGGACAAAAAGTGGTGCTGCGCGTAGACCCAGCGAATTTGCAGCACGGCGCATTTATTTATCTGCCGAATGGCAGCTATTTGGGCACGGCGGAATGTGTCGAAAAAACCGGCTTTGATAACACGGTTGCCGCCGGTGCCCATGCGCGGGCCAGACGCGTTTGGAATAAGGCAGCGAAGGCGCAGTTAGCCGCCGAGCGCACGATGACGTTGAGCGAAATACAACGCCAGCCAGAGCCTACAGAAGCGGTGCCGTTGGCAAGTGTGGGCAATGTGGTGGCGGCGGCCTTTGGCGCGCCGATGCGGGCGGAAACGGCGCACGTGCCAGTGATAGATGCGGCGATGCAGGCGAAGTTGGACGCGTTTCATGTGCGTGAACAAGCGCGCTTTGAAGCGAAGCAGGCGGAGCAGCGCAAGTTGAAGGGGCTATAGCCATGACCGATGACATGAAATGGCGCTTCGCGCTGCTGAAGGAGCGACGACGCGCTGAGGCGTATCTAAAAGAGCATTTGATTAAACCTGTGGTGATGCAGTTCATCACCGAAAGCCAACCCACGGAGCGCGTTATGCCAGACGAAGAAGAGTAGCCAATCAGGAAAGAAGTGCGGCCCGCCAGTTCCTAGGCTAGCGGGCCGCATGTCGAACAAAAGCAATCAAACAAAAGATCACCCGCAACTTATTCAACCCCAGGATTTAAACATGGACGCAACAAACGAACAAATAGAACCCGCCATCGACGCCGCAGCTGAGGCGCAAAGCCTGACGCTAGACCCGCTGGACTTGCGCGGGCAGGTACGCGAAGAAATTCGCCGCTCCAACCTTACCCAAGCTGCCGCTGCCGCGAAAATAGGCTTTAGCGGTGCGACCTTGGGCCGCTGGCTGGCGAACAAGTACGGCGCAGACGCGGCGCAAGTTGAAGACGCAGCGCGCAAGTGGCTGCTGATGCGCAAGGAACAAATGCATCAGCGCGTGCGCACCACGCGCTATGTGCCAACACCCACCAGCATCGGCATTATCAAGTGCTTGGCGCATGCACAAAACTACGGTGACTTGGTGATTGCGTGCGGCCTGCCTGGCGCGTCGAAAACGATCAGCTGCGAGCACTTTATGCAAAGTCATGTGAACGTGTGGCTGGCTACGATTAGCCCTGTGTCGGGCGGCTTGCGCAGTGCGCTGCTGGATGTATGCGAAGCGCTGGGCGTGCCTGGAGTGGGCGGCACACGCGAGCTGTTTATGGCGATTTGCCGTGAGGTAAAGGGCAAAGACGGCCTGCTGATTATTGATGAAGCGCAGCATTTGGAATTCGACGCGCTGGAACAAATTCGCGCGATCCATGACCGCACCCATGTTGGCATTGCGCTGGTTGGCAATGACGGCCTGTTTAACCAAATGAGTAGCGGGCACAAGGCCGATAAGCTGAGCCGATTGCACAGCCGCTTAGGCCGCAAGGTGTCCATCGGGCGACCCACGCGCGCCGACGTGGACGCCATTCTGGATGATTGGAAACTCAGCGGTGCATGCCGCAAGAAGATGCATGAGCTGAGCGCGCGGCCCGGTGCGCTGCGCACCGTGGGCAAGCTGCTGAACCGCGCGGCGGAATTTGCCGACGATGCGATGGCGGCGCTGTGCTGCGAACACCTGGATTTGGCGTTGGCGGAGTTTCAAGGGGGTGCGCTGTGAGCGTGCATTCATTGGTTCGTTTGAGCCCGAAGATTTTGCGGTTTAAGACGTTTGCGCAGGTGCAGAAAGCGCCTGCGTGGCTGAGCCATTACGCGGTGGACTTGAGCGCTGACGAACACTTTCGCACGCTGTGGCTTGGCACTACACACAACATATTTCACCACCTTCAACGCTTTTTTTGTTCCCGTGACGCGCGGCGTATACGGCGCGCAATCCGAATGATTGAAGGCCGGGGATACGCGATTAACCGCATGACTGGGCAGTACAGCATTTACAAAATCAACCAAACCACAGGAGCAGCCCTATGAACAGCATCTTGAAAACCATTTTTCGATTTTTAGCCTTTATCAGCGCGGCACTGGCGTTTCGCTTTGCCGATTTAATGGAAGTTAGCCAGCGCTTTGATACGGATCAATCTGAGCTGTACTGGCGGCGTTGGGGGCGGCATGTGCAGTGCGCCGTGGTTGCCAATGGCTTGACCGGCGTGACGGCCAGTGCGGGCTATCGCTTGGGGCGGTATTACTACAAACGGGTGACGTGGGGCGCGGATGAGGCGGAAATGCTGCAGCTGTGTCGGGATGCGATTTGTAAGCTGGCGACGGCTGCTGTTCCAAAGGCCAAAAGAAAGCAGTTGGGTTTTTTAACGCATGACGTTGCTGATGTAGGCGGTGCGAAATGAATTCGATACCTAAGCCTAATGCCTTCACCGCCATGGAAATGCGCGCCCTTAATATGGTTTTGTCCGCGTCGCTTGAGCATGCGCAAGGTGAACTTGCGGATATGTTTCGCATTGCGCAGGAACGCCTGCAGCAAATTCAAGCTTACTTGCTGTGCGCGCCAACGGTGCTGACGTTGCCTGAGCTAAAAGCGCTGATGACGCTTTCTAGCACACACGTCATGGGGCTAGCTAGATGCCCTGAGGATGGCAGCTGTGACTGCAAAGCCATTGCCCACGATGCCAGTGTAGGGGTGCAAAAGCTGTGCGCAGCGATGGCACCAGAATTGAAGGCGGCGGGCATCACTGTTTACACCGGCACCCGTGCGGAATTTGAGGCGATGCAGGCGCGTGCTGAAGTTCCTAGCGCTGAGTTTGCTGAGCCAATTAATGCGCATGCTGCGCCGGGCAGAGTGCAATGAGCGGCCCTAATGTGATGTCTTCAGTGGTTAGCGCGCTAGCCCGAAACTTATTCATTGATGCGTTTAATCGCTTGATTCCGGCACTGCGAAATATGGCGAGCTACTTAGCCAAACACGAGGCCGACGTGCTGAGTGACCAGTGCGCCGAATTGGCAGATGCGCTGACGGTGTATCGGGATGGCGAATTAGCCAAGGCGGGTCTATGAACGTCCATCATGGCCCAGCCATAATAAAAGTATTGCAAGACAGCGACAGCACGAAAAGCTCAGATGTGCTGGCGACAGCACTGGGCGTCGAACCCGTCGAAATTCGCGCCAGCCTGCACCGCATGCGCATGGCGGGCGAAGTGGTGAGGGAGATCGACGACTTTAACCGCTACACGTATCGCTTGCCGAATAAGGTGGCGGTGGTTAACCAGGTGGTGAAGGTTGCCAAGGCGGAGCCGGTGCCTGCGGTATTTGACACGCCGCGCTTGGTAGAGCCTGAAACGACAGCAGAAGCGACAGCGACAGCGACAGCGACAAAGCCAGGGCCAATAAAAGCCACCCACTTTGATTTGATCCAAAAAGTGTTGGCGCGCCACGGGCCAAAACGGAGCCGCGATATTGCGGCGTTGACGGGCATCGGCGTGAACATTGTTTATTCGCGGGTGAATTACTTGGTAGAGCGCAAGCAGCTGGTAATTGTCGACAGTGCGCGGCCCTACACCTATGGCTTGCCTTTGCATGTGGCTACCGATCAGATTGCAATGCCTTTTCAACAGTCCATCGCGAAAGCCGATATAGAAGCCGATGATCAGTGGCGTGGTGAACGGGGTTTGGCTGGCAAGTTTGAGCGTGCGCAAGCTCTTAGCCCGGCCGTTGCAAGCGCCGTGCAACGTGCAGTTGCTGAGCGTGAACGGTGCCGGGCAGAACTTGGCATCGATATTAAGGACGGATTCATTGGCAAAGCCGCTATCGAAGCCGATGCAATAGCGAAGCCTAGGCCGCCGCAAGCACAGCAAACCATTGGTTACACCTTTTACGGCATTGATTTCGCCAAACGCGCGAGTCCAACGCCCGTCGCGGAATGCAGTGACCTCGCGTCACAAATTGAAAACGTGATTGCCAAGCTGCACCGGCCTGCGAATGCCGTGCTGGCGTGCTTAGTCACCGCAGCGCACAGCTTGCGCGATGCCAGCGCCGAGCTTGCCAAAGATCTATCAACCCCTAATAACGGAATAACACCATGAACTTAGAAGCCATTGAACACCACACTAAATTTTATGCAGATTGCGACCGCGAACTATCGGCGACCCTTGCCGAATGCCGCACCAAGCTTGACGTGATTGCCAACGAATATCGCCCGCGCTTGTTAGCGGCTGGCTTTGAGCTGGCGCGTCATGGCGACATTTAAGGGTGCGGCGTCATGAGAAAAATCATCCGAATCATTTCGCATCAACACGCTATCGTCGCACTTTGCGATGACGGCACGGTATGGGCACGCAGCAACGGGGAAAGTAGCTGGGTTCAACTGCCTGTAATCCCACAGGGGATTGGTCGATGAGCGCCGACTTTGACCGCGCCGCCACCATCAAGCTGATACACGTTGCGAAAACCAAACTGCGCATTCCTGACGCCAGCTATCGGCTGATGCTTAGCACCAAGTGGGGCGTTATGAGTTCCACGGCGCTTAAGGACGCCGAGCTGATTGAGCTGATGCAGGAATTCCGGCGCTTAGGCTTTGTCGATAACCGATTCCAGCGTCGGGGTGCAGCACGCCAGAAGATGACGCAGGCGCAGTACCTTGCGCTGCTGTTGGAGCAAGGCGGGCACAACCCAAGCTATGCCGATGCGATTGCGCTGCGCATTGCCAAGGTGGAAAAGTATGTGTGGTGCAGCCCGCAGCAAAAGGCGGCGGTTGTGGGTGCGATCAAGAAAGAAAACGAGCGGCGCGTGGTGAAGTCGGGCATTGATCGGGCGCGCGTGGTGAATACCAAAGTAGGTGCAGCATGAGCAAGGTTCCGAGCATGAGCTTAAAAGATCGTGCTGGCTGGGTGGCGGTGCAAAGCTGGCGCATCAGTGGCGAGCTGATCAAGCTCAATCCCATTGACCGCATGGCCTTGCTGGAGGGCTTGTGTGTGGAAATGCGGATAGATCTAGCGCGACGGGAGAAGCAAGATGCCGCCCGATGAAAGCATTGAAGGGCTGCGCTGCAAGCTCAGTGTTGACCAAAAAGCATTCACTGCAGCGATGTATGCGCTAGATTTTCAACAGATGCGCAGTGTATTAAGCGACATGCGCGAGCGCGTGCAAGTGATGTTTGAAATCAAGAGCGCGCCGATTGCGCCCGCAATCGAGGCGTCCGATGGCTAAGAACCAGATGCTGGACTTTATGATTGCCTGCCCGTCATGCCGCGTGGAGTTTGACGTGTTGGTTGCGTTGGTGTCCGATCTTGAGCGCAACGTGGTTGCAGAGGCTTTTAAATTCGTGCCAAACGGGCATTTAATGCTGCGCTACTTCTATCTGTTCAAGCCCCAGCATCAACGTATCAAAGCAGACCGGCTGAAAGACATTATGGCCGAACTGCGCGATTTGATGGCCGGGGATGTGATCAGTTACAAGGGCATCGAAGCATCGTGCCCGGCGATTGTGTGGGAAGAAGCGCTGAAGCAACTGTTTGCCCAGATTGAGCTGGGCAAAGGGCCAGATTTGCCGCTCGATAACCACAACTATCTGAAGCCGATCCTGGTGGACGTTTCGCGCAACTTAGCGCGCCAGACGCACCATGCCGTGCAACAGCAGCACAAGCGGCCGATGTTTGGTGCAGGGCCAGGGCCGGTGCAACAAGGGCCGGAGGGTAATAGCCCTAAGCGCGAGCTGACGCCAGAAGAAACGGCGTATCACTTGGTGGAGCATCAGCGGATGTTGGCGGAACTGCGCGGGAGCATGAGCGATGCAAGCGGCTAATCAGGATATGGCCGAACTTGAGCGCGTGGTGCCGATGCCGGAACACAGCGCGAACGGCAACCGCGCGGCCACGCAATGGCCTACTGAGCTGCGCACCTTGTTCGACGTGCTGCACACTGTGGCGCTGGGCTTTGGCGATAGCGCCAGCGATGCCGCTGCCCGCTCGGCTACGGCCGTGGTTGCGATTGCGCAAAACATGGGCGGGCGTGGTGTGTATTTGCCGCGCGGTGAAAGTCTGATGGTGGCGGTGCGGGATCGCCAGATGTACGCGCAGTTCAGCGGCGGCGGTGGGGATGAAGTGAAGCGGCTAGCCACGCAACATGATCTGACGGATATCCATGTTTATCGTATTCTTGCGCGGGAACACAAGGCCAGCGTGGCGCGGCGTCAGGGCGATTTGTTTTCAACGAAACGAAAGGGAAGGGATTAACGACATGAACTATGAAGCGTTAGGCCGCTACACAGCGGCAAAACAAAACGCGGTGGA
This sequence comes from Rhodanobacteraceae bacterium, assembly GCA_043750875.1. Classification (GTDB taxonomy): domain Bacteria; phylum Pseudomonadota; class Gammaproteobacteria; order Xanthomonadales; family SZUA-5; genus JANNYA01. The sequence continues at coordinate 3,189 of JAYVAQ010000444.1, read as the reverse complement.
TGCGCTGCGCGAACGGAATCACGTATTACTTGCAGTGCGGCGTTGGGCTGAGCCTGGAACTTCGGACAAGGGCATTGTGTTGCAGTTCGAGCCGCTTGAACGATTGCTAGTAAAAGCGCGCGCCGCAGACGATGCTTGGGGCGCTGCCGTAATGGATGCGAATGCGGTGGCGGAACTGGCGGGCCAGCCGCGCCTGCATACGCAGCTTTCAACTTTTCAGGAGTAGTCGCATGTGGAGTTACATCGTAAACGGTCAGCAAACAGACCATCAAACCGCACCAGCTGTGTTGGATTTAATTAAAAGCGGCGCATTGCCGGAAACCGCCCTGGTGTTTGGGCCGGGAATGACGACGTGGAAACCAGCAATAGAAGTACGCGATTTACTGAAGAGCGATAACGGGGTTGCCAGCGGTTCGCGCGTTTCCAAGCCCGGCGAAACCATTGCGCTGTTTTTGCAATTGGCAGGTGGGTTATGTTTCATTGCCGCCATTGTGGTGTTGTTTTTGCAGTTCCAAAGCCCTGCCATTCCGTTCCTATTCGCGTTGGGTGCTGCAATTTCTGCGGGCTGGGCAGGCATCGTTTGTTTTTGGATGGCGACAATGACTAATCTGTTAGCTGAATTGGTTGTGCAAGGAAGAAATTCATGAGCGATCAAAAACCACTTAGCAACGATCCAAGCATGGATTATTCATCTATGCCAGCCACCAGCGAAGGCGTGATAGCAAGCAACATCGGCAACGGCATTATCTGGCTGAGTCTAATCAGCGCAGCCCTGTGCGTATTCTTTCTGGCGCGCACCGGCCCGGAGGGCAAGGACTGGAACGGTCTACTTGTTAGCATCTACGTCGCAAGTGGATTGAATGGCGCGTTCTTTGGTTATCTGCTGGCGAAGGTTGGCAGTGTGTTGCGGAGGCTTGAGGCGAAAGACGAGTAACGTTGCAATGCAAATCACGTCCACGAAAGGCCCGCACTCACAATGCGGGCCTTTTCAATTTCTAACATAAGTTAGACCCAGCCCCTCACGCGCGCGCGTCAGAGTTCGAGCCTCACACCGAACCTGGAACGCACCGATGGCAACCGCCGCTAAACGCGCATCCCGCGCCAAGAAAGTCGAACCTCAAGCCCCCGTTAGTAAGCTTAGCCCCGCAGTCACGCAGGCGATTTCATTGGCTGAAATCGAGCGGCAAGGCGAAATTGAACGGCTCAAGCAAGACCATGCTTATCAAATGAGCATGGCGCAGTCGCAGATTAATTCTCTTGGGGCGCAGTACCAAGCTGCCCGCGCGCGGGAAGTTGCGCTGGAGCAAGCGGCGTCGCAACCGATTACCGGCACGCTGGAAACGCTGGAATTCACGCATGGCTTTGCGCCAAGCGCTGGCCGCTGGCGTATGTCAGAGTTCGGCGTTATTGGCGCAATTCTGTTTGCGATTGTGATTTGGCTTGCCCCGCAGAAATTGGGCAACATGACCTACATCACGGCCAAGATCGCGCTGTTTTCCTACCTGGCGTACTGGATTGGCCGCCGTGGCCTGCACCTGCGCATTAGCCAAATTACGGATCCGATTTTGCGCAGTCAGGGGCAAATCGCGTTTGCGCTGCTGTTTGCCGCTGCGATCTTTGTTGCCGGGAATTCGCCGTGATTGTCGCGAAGTATTTAATGGTGCTGCTGGTGCTAGTGCTGAGCGTAGTTGCTAGCTTTGTGGCTATATTTTTCATGCTGTTGGGAATGGTGTGTTTAACCTACAGCCAAGCGGTCGACGGGCGCGATGCTGTTCCCGAATGGGTGGACGCGAGCATCGAGGCGGTTTGCGAACCCGTGGCAGATTTTGCCCATTGGGTTTATGAAATGTTCGAGCACATCAAGTGAAGCGCCTATTGCTTGGCCTTATGCTGTTTTGTATCTGCCTTTGCGCAGGCGGTGCAGCGCCGGTGCAACCGGATTGCAAATGCTATTGCGCGCCAGTCATTAAGCCAGTTGCTAAGCCGCCTGTTGTGGTGCCCGGTGCGGGCTTTGGCGCTGACATCATCATTCCGGATGAAGCGGCGCACTACATGTACCAGCTGGAACGCGAGGCGTATTCGGAATTTGGCTTGAACGCGCCCGTGGCGCTGTTAGCCGCGCAATTGCACCAAGAATCGCGCTGGAACCCAAATGCGAAAAGCAGCGCGGCCGCACAAGGCTTGGCGCAGTTTATGCCTCGTACTGCGGTCTGGATTGCGGAAGTTTACCCCGAGCTAGCGCCCGCTGATCCGTGGGATGCGCGGTGGTCGATTCGGGCGCAAGTGCGCTACATGAGCTATTTGTATCAGCGCACTGAAGGCGCTACGCGTTGCGATAGTTTTAGCTTTGCACTTTCAAGCTACAACGGCGGTTTAGGCAATTTGCGCAAAGATCAGGCGCTAACCATGCTACGCGGTGGCCGGTCTGATGTATGGGCGGACGTCGCGAACTACAGCGCGCGCGCGGGCTGGGCAATCAAAGAAAACCGAGGCTATGTGAAACGCATTACGCGGAAGTTGGAACCCGTGTATCTGCGCGCGGGTTGGGCTGGAGTGCGCACATGCTCTGGAGTTTAGTTCGCGCAAATCCTTTGCTGTGGAAAGCGGCCGGTGCGCTGTGCGTGCTCGCGTTTGTCGCCGGTGGTTGGGGCGGCTGGTGGCTGCGCGCCAGCATCGCAAAGGCCGCAGAAACGCGCGCAGAAACGGCGATGCGTGATGAAGTGGAAGCAATTCGAGACACGCAAAACGAGCAAGCGCGCGATCTAGCGACCAAGCGCGATGCCATTACGGCTTGGGAAAATAACGGAAGGAATGCACTGTATGCGCTTGTTGATGCGGGTGGGCTTGGGCTCGGTTGTGATGTTGGTGTTGACGGCCTGCGCTGGTGGAACGAAGCTAATTCGGGACTCGGATTCACTAGCCCCGGAACTACTGAGGGAGTGTCCGGAGGAACTGCCACCGGCGCGCAGCTCGAAGGTGCGCGATTTGATGGCGAACCATCTGGACGTGGCGGGGCAGTATCACCAGTGCCGCGCGCGCCATTCGGCGCTTATTTCGGCAGTCACGCCGAAACCACGCCCGCAACGTTGGTGGAATAAATGGCTGACGTGGCGGATCAGGCAGAAGAAGTAATGGCGCGCCACGTCATGACGTTCGCGCGTGCCGTGGTTGCGGCGGCTAATGCCGTGC
>JAYVAQ010000443.1:0-5144 GCA_043750875.1 Rhodanobacteraceae bacterium | reverse complement strand
GCTCAGTTAAGTCTTTGATTAAATTAGATAATGGGTTGGTTTCAAACATAAAAAGCAAGTTCTCTTAGAATTAAAAATTATCGACAGCATTGATGCACGCACGGCCTCGGCAATACGAATCCACTACCGAACTTTAGTGCGTCAAGCGATCCGTTTGCACCGCGAGCGCGGTGCGGATTAACTCCGCCATCATGTCCAAAAAAACCGTTCCCATGCCCGGATGGAAGCGATTTGGATCTGAACTTCCGATCGCCATTAAACCGACTGGATCAAGTGGCATAAGCACCGCGCTAGCCACATTCGCCGCGCGTGCGCCAAATAAGAACTCAAGCTTTTCTGGCTTTAGCCGACCGCAGAGCGGCACACGATGCTTCATGGCTTCCGCAAATTGCACCAACCCGGGGTCAGCTTCCGCCACCGGCTTTAGCCACGGCGCACCAGCGCCAAATTCTGCGAGTGAGTCGGGCGCATCGATCAACACCAGCTGGATCAAATCTGTGTGGAAATCTTCCTGTAACGAGGCGGCAATTTGTTGCACTGCTTCAGTCAGCGTGCGGGCTTTCAGCAGGCGTAGGCCCAATAAATGTACGCGCTGCATCAGCAGTTCGTTATCTTGCGCAACTTGAATCAGTTGATGCAGACGGGTGCTCAGCTGCTGATTTTTCTCACGCAAAACGTCTAACTGATAGCTCGCCAATGAGGCGATATTTTTTGCCTCATCTTTCGGCAGCTGTAAGCTTGCAGCTAGATCCGGAAATTGCAGCAAAAAATCACTGCGGCGGCGCAAAAATGCGGCGACCGCTTCGGCGTCGATGGAGTCAGACATGGTTGGCTTTGGGCAGAAAAGTTTGAGCGCGGAGCTTATGCGAAAAGCCAGCGACTGCGAAAATGTTTTCCGCAAATCCAGATCAATGCGTTAAGCGGCCATCAAACACATGCACAACCGGCCCAGATAACACCACGTCAGCGTCGTCAGTAGGCCAGCTAACGCCTAACTCGCCACCCGGCAGTGCCAAAGTAAGCTGACGCTCCACCAGATCTAAGCGAATCAAATTAATTGCCGCCGCGCACGCACCGCTGCCACAGGCCAGGGTTTCGCCCGCGCCACGCTCGTAAACGCGCAATTTTGCATAGCTGCGCGAAACGACCTCACAAAAACCGACATTCACGCGATCTGGAAAATCACTGTGGGTTTGTAACGCCGAACCGATACGCTCGACCTCGGCGTTTGCCACGCTAGGCACCAAAACCGTTGCGTGCGGATTGCCTAGGCTTAAGCTGGAGAATTCAAGCAATTGCCCCGCCACGTTGGTTTGGTAACGCAATGCGGGCAGGGCGGCTCGCATAGGAATCTTTGCTGGCAAAAATTCCGGCTTGCCTAAACTAACGCCGATCTGGCCGTTTGCTGTTTGACTGACGTTTACTAAGCCCGCCGGGGAAGCAAGCGCAAACGGTGCGCGCAAACCATGCCGATGGATCAACCACCACGCGACCGCGCGTGCACCGTTGCCGCACTGCTGCGCGCGGCTGCCGTCGCTGTTGAAAATGAGATAGCCAAATCCACTTGATGCAGTCGGATTTCTCGTCACCAGCATCATTTGATCAAAGCCCACCGCCGTGCGCCGGTTTCCTAATGCCTGGGCTAAATCAGCATAATTTAATGCTTCTGGAAGGCCGAATTGCTCGATTAAGGCAAAATCATTGCCCGCGCCATGCAGTTTGGCAAAGGCAATCTCAAGCATTTGCAGCGGGCACAGCGGGCGCGTCTGCCGGTTTAAGCGGGCCTTTATTGCCACAGCCGCTTAGCGCCAAAACCAAGATGAAACTCAAACCAACAACAAAGCGAAAGTGACGCACTGAGATCAACTTAATTGAAATTATGGGTACCCAGTATGGAGCGATACCGAAAATCTGGCAATTCCTGCATCAATGCCAACTCCATCGACCTATTCCAAATCACTACGCAAAGCATCAATAAATCTCAAATCCAATGGCAAGCCCTCAAGCGCTTGCAAGGGCACGATGCCGGTGGCGCGCACAATCTCTGGTGGATCAAACTTCAAACCGTTGTGGCGATAGATCGTTAAAACGCCGCCTGCCACGTCGATTAACCAAAGCTCACGCACGCCCGCGCGATCATAAGCGTGGCGTTTTTCGACTTGATCAAAGCCAGCCGTGCTGGGTGATAGCACTTCAATAATGACATCAGGCGCGCCGCGCACGCCTTTCGCGTCGATTTTGCTAGCGTCACACACGACCAGAATATCGGGTTCAAACACGGTGCGTGTTTCAGCATCAGTTTCATTTCGTTTAGGCAGGCGCACGCCAACCGGTGCTACGCGCGCTTGGCAGGGTTTACCGACCAGCGCATTTCTAAGCTGAGCACCCAGTTCACTCACCACCGACTGATGCGCCCAGTTTGGCGGTGCCATGGCGCGCGCCTCACCGTCGATCAGTTCCCAGCGCTCATGTTCCGGCCAGCGCATGTAATCGGCGAAAGTAAATTCGCCGGATTTAACTGCGAGTTGCACCATGGTGGTTTCCTTGAGCAAATGACGTTGTGCCGCCAGTTTAGCCTGGAACGGAGATCAACTTTTTGAAAAATGGACATTCAGTATACGAGATCGACGCAGGCAGGAGATTCCCGCTATTCTTAAACGCTCGCTCTATTTTGAAGCCAAAACGCTTATGACTACCGTAAATCAAGTGCAACTCGATACTGGCCCCGCACCCACTTGGGGCGTTATTTGGCTGCATGGATTGGGTGCCGACGGGCATGATTTCGAGCCGATTGTGCCCGAGCTATGCGCGCGCACTTGGCCTGCGATTCGTTTTGTGTTTCCGCACGCGCCGGTGCGGCCAGTCACTATTAACGGCGGCGCGCGCATGCGAGCTTGGTATGACATCAAAAGTTTAGATCGTACCGCTCTGGGGGAAGCGCCAGGCATTCGTGAATCCATCAGTACGATCGGCGAAATCATTGCGGCGTTTGGCAAGCAGGGCATCACGCCGGAACGCACCTTTATTATTGGCTTTTCCCAAGGCGGTGCCTTGGCGTTATCCGCAGCGCTACGTTACCCGACAAAATTGGCGGGCGTGGTGGCGCTGTCGTGCTATTTGCCGCTTGCGGAGTCATTAGCAGACGAGGCAAATAATGCAAATGCCGATATTCCAGTGTTTATGGCGCATGGAGTGCAAGATCCGGTCGTGCCGATGGCGCTCGGCCAGTTGAGCGCGCAAATTCTGCGCGCGCGTGGGCTCAGTGTGGATTGGCATCAATACCCGATGCCGCATTCGGTGTGTGCTGAGGAGATTGCCGATTTGAGAACTTGGATGGCGGCGCGTTTGCTGGGGTGAGGGCTGGCCAAGAAAAACTGCAGAATGATGGCGTTACGGTACTGAGTGCAGCGATCCCGGCACTCTGGTTGGGTGAACTTCAGCAAGTGTTTGATGACGGCGTTAAACCCGCGGACGAATGGCCGGTTCCGCGCGGCGCTGATTGGCGACACGCCCTAGTTGATTTGTCGCCAGTGGTGCAGCAGGTGTGCCGCTTGCCAGCGTTGCTGGATGCAGTAGGTGTGCTCATCGGCGCGCGCTTTTTTCTCTCGCAGGTCGAGGGCCGCGAGCCATTACCCGGTGGTGGTCACCAGATTCTACATCGCGACTTATCGGCCCAACGCCCAGGCGATACGGTGCTCGCCATTGCTTTCTTGGACGATTATGGCCCGGATAACGGTGCAACTCGCATTGTGCCCGGCAGCCACCGGCCCGGCTCGATTGGCGGACAAATGCGCCAAATTTCAGGCAACGCCGGCGATATTTTGGTGTTTGATGCCGATCTTATGCATGCGGGTAGCCTAAACGTGACGGGCGCACGTCGGCGCAGCTTACTTATTAGCTATCTCGCTGAGCCACTCTTTGCTTCGCATCAACAGAGTGCTGCGCTGCGCAGCATTCGTATGGAAACGGCGTGGTTTGAGCCGCCTTTAGCATGAACGTGCATATGCACTAACTTAAGTGCGTGCTCAGCTGTGTCGTCGCATTTTTAGCGCGGCAGGAGAATCAGAGGGTCAATCCCCAGCCACCGGAAATACGGCCAATTTACGCGCCGACATTGCGACGTATTGATTAATTTACTGACGTAAGTCGAGTGCTTGAGCAAATTCGATGTTCATTCAATGCCGCGTTAGTTTTCGAAGTTCACCCACACCTTTGAAAAATCCCCACGCTCCATTGCGTTACGATCACCGTAAAAGTAAAAATGACCAGCATCGCCCCATAGAAAATCGGCGGCAGAATTACTTGTCAGTTGCAAAAGCAAAGTCCACTGATTGCACCGCTGCACGAGTTCTTTGTGGGCCTCGCTCCTGGCAGCTGGGAACTGCCAAGGATCCTGCCCACGGAATGAGAGCTCACACTGCATTTCTGGTGGGGTGAATTGAAGGAGCTGTGGGTAGCCCATCAATTGTTCCGTCATTTGCTTATCGGCGCTCTTCAGCTGACTCAGAATGTCATCGTAGTCCGTCAGTTCACTTGCATTCATGGTCACTTTCAGCGCGGGATAAATTGCCGTGTTTTCATCAGGCATGCTCAAGCCAGATGCGAAAAAGCTTAAACTGCAGGGTTCAAATAATTCAGGATATATCGGGCCGTTGAAGGTACTGCGCTGCATATCACTAAGCAGAGGGTGATACGTCACTCGCCACGCGTCGTTGGTCTTTGCCTCAGTACCGAGCATCAAATCAGCCATGTAGCGCAGCCGTTGATCGTTGCCTTTTTTATACGTTTGCTCGTCACAACCCAAAAAAAACGATAGCAAGCCAGCTTTGGGCAGTTTCAAATGTGGGTTGATCAATGCGACTTCCGCAAGATTAATTTGAGCTAAAAATGCCATCGGTCGTTCCTGCCAAGTTGGCCACGAGACACCTGCTGGCATATCTGGCCAGCCGCCCAGGCGGCTTGCAGCCAACGCCGGGCTTTTTTCTTTTTCGGGCATTAACCACCCTGATTTTTTGAGCGCTATGCTATTCATTTTCACCGCAGGTGAATGCAAACGCGCCAGTAGCGTACTGTGGCGTTCAATACGCGCGTGTTTGAGCATCTCGTCCAACGCCATTTCAGACTTTATTTTGAAAGTTTTGCGC
>JAYVAQ010000442.1:0-6833 GCA_043750875.1 Rhodanobacteraceae bacterium | reverse complement strand
GCTGGAGCGTCGCGATCATGCGACGCCCAGCGACATTCAGGCGGGTTTATTCAGTAAATTCAAGTTCGATATTGTCTTCGCAGAAATCAAATTTTGCCGGTAAGGATTCACTGCCGTCCGCATAGCTCGCTTTGACCAGCCATTCGCAACCGCTGGAGTCGGTGGAAGAATCCCAGGTTATTGTGGTGCTTTCGCCCGCCGGCAAACCAGCGCCCATGTCAAATGCGCCCCATGTTTTGCCATCTTCCGACGCTTGAACAGCGGTAATTTTGGACTCCGTCGAGTTGGTAATGCTGAACTCATACGCATTGGCACCACCAATGCATGCAAACATGGCCAGTGCGATTAAAGTTTTGGTTACAATTTTTTGGCTGGTGTGTTTCATGAAATCCCCAATAGGTTATGAGCGAAATGCTCATGGTCAGACTAGCACTGGTTTCTATACATAGGGTGAAGCCTTTAGCGGTGGCACGATCCGTTGCATTTGACGGGCTTGGGCAGATGCGTTTGCTTAACATTTTCGCGCACGCCTGCTTGGCATCAATCCATGCAATTTGGCCCTTTTCAGCACTGCCGCTAGTGCCATTAAACTCCCGCACTTAGCAAGCTTTGTAATATGGAGTCGCGACAGCCGTGCCACCCCGCACATTAACCCTCGAAGAATCAAACAATCCCGGTGCCCGCGCGCCTGAAACCGCCGCACTTATTGGGCATAGCCCAGAATTTTTAGCGTTGCTTGAACATGTCTCGCTTGCTGCCGGCCTCAATAGGCCGGTGCTGTTGATCGGCGAGCGCGGCACAGGGAAGGAGTTGATCGCCGCTCGCCTACATTATTTATCTAAGCGCTGGGATCGGCCTTTCATTAAGTTGAATTGTGCGGCTCTCGCTGAGTCTTTATTGGAAACAGAGCTTTTTGGCTACGAACCTGGTGCCTTCACCGGTGCCACTAAAAAGCACCCTGGACGCTTTGAGCTAGCCCACACAGGTACATTATTTTTGGATGAGCTGGCATCGATGAGCCCGCGCGTCCAGGAAAAACTGCTGCGAGTTTTGGAGTATGGCGAATTCGAGCGCGTCGGCGGGCGGGAAACTTTGCGGGTGGACGTACGTGTCATCGGCGCGACCAACGCAAATTTACCCGCGATGGCAGCAAGCGGTGAGTTTCGCGCCGATCTGTTGGACCGGTTGGCGTTCGATGTCATCAACTTACCACCGTTACGCGCTAGGTTGAGCGATATTGTGCCGCTGGCGGAGCACTACGCGATGCGCATGACGCTCGAGCTTAAGCGCGATTTTTTTGCCGGATTCGGCACGACTGCGCAGGCTGCGTTAGTCGCCTATCCCTGGCCCGGCAATGTGCGGGAGCTTAAAAATGTCGCCGAACGCGCGGTCTATCGCATGGCTGATCCTACCGAGGCCATTGAATGCGTGAATTTCGATCCTTTTGCAATTGCGTATCTGGAAAAGCCAAAATCAAGCATGCGCCCGCAATTTGATGTACCTGTCAATGCCGCAACTGACTCAAGCGCACCGAACGAAATACCGGCGCAAACAAAAGCCGCCGAGATACAAGAAATTGCAAAGTTTTCAATAGGTTTAGAGCAAGAAGTGCAGGCGCTGGAGCTGAAACGTCTGCAGCAAGCTCTGGATGCGACTCGCTTCAACCAGCGCAAAGCAGCCGAGCTGCTGCAACTGAGCTATCACCAACTGCGTGGCTATTTGCGCAAGTACAAAATAGGCACGGATAGTTAGCCTAGCAATCCGTTGAAGGCGGAAAAATTGCGAAGCGGAAACGAAGTTTTCTCAAAGCTCATACCCCACTATCCCGATAGCGCAAACGCGCGCGTGGCAGCACGCATTTGAACGTCGATCCCTGACCCAGAACGCTTTCAATTTCCAAACGTCCTTGGTGCGATTCCAACACGTGATTGACAATGGCAAGGCCAAGGCCGGTGCCGCCGCTTTCGCGGGAACGGCTGGCGGAAACGCGATAAAAACGTTCGGTCAATCGTGGAAGGTGTTGTTCGGGTATGCCCACGCCTGAGTCTTGCACACTAAACATAGCGCCATCAGCGTGCCAAGCCCAGCGCAACACAATCGCACCATCGCTAGGCGTGTAGCGCACCGCGTTGCTGACTAAGTTTGAGAATGCGCTGCGCAAATCTTTTTCGTCGCCAATTAAATCCATCGGCAAGCTGTCTATTAAGGAAATTTTGTGTGCGCCTCGGCTCAGCCCGTTCGCATCATCCAGCAAATATCCCAGCAATGGCGCCATGGAAACATCGTCACTGGGGGATTCGGTATTGTGATCTAAGCGCGCCAGTGTGAGTAAATCCGCGACAATTTGCACCATGCGCCGCGACTGATGCCGCATTTGCTCAAGCACTTCCGAATATTCCGGAAGTTCATCCGGCTCGAAGGTGTCTAAGTAGCCGTTGATCACCGTGAGCGGTGTGCGCAATTCGTGGCTGACATTGGCAACGAAATCACGCCGCACTTGCGCCAAGCGCATGGCGACAGTGACGTCACGTGCAATCAACAGCCGGTATAGATCCAAAAATGGCACCATTTTCAAGCTCAGGCGCAGTTCTGCGTTGTTTGGATTGGCGACATCGACCAATGGATCGGTCGATCCGTTAGCTAACCACTCTTGCGCACGGGCGTCACTAAACTGCAAGCGTAAGCCGCGTTCGGGCAAGTCGCTGCTAAGCAAAGCCCCAACCTGGGAATTGCTCCAAATTAATCGTGTCTCCGCATCTAACACCGCCAAACCGTCCGGCAACGCACGCCCAAGCGAACGCATCGCGATCAACAGCTGCATTAAACGTTGATGTCGGCGCTCAGATTTTTCCCGGCGCTGCTGGCCTTGTCGAATCAATGCGCCAATCAAACCAAACGGTGCTGGGATTGTGCGTGCGCCGCGCTTAAGCAAATAAAGCATGCGCACAGCCACGACAAATTCATACAAACCCCAAAGTGCTGGGATTGCAAGCAACCAAATTAAATTCGACATATAAATATGGAGTCAGTATCGCGATGGCGCGAATACTGACTCAGGGAATGCCAGAAAAACAGACTCAAGGTTAGTAAACGGTGCTATTCAATCAAATACGAAAATGGCGCTTTAGCACGAGTACTAGATTTCGTCATTGCGAACGCAGTGAAGCAATCTCAATGTGCCTCAACTAAAAGGCGAGATTGCTTCGCTGCGCTCGCAAAGACGATGGTTATGGTTTCTCAACGGCCATTTCTAGGCTAAAAAATCGAATTAGCGAATTAATCTGCGTCCTCAACCGCGACATATACGCCGCGACCATCAGTGAGCAACTCCATATCGCCGCTGCCACTGAATTCTTCGACGCCGACGAGCGAGGACATCATCGCGGCAGGCTGATCGCCTAATTGTGGGCGTATGACGCTGGTGCCGGTGTCGGGTTTGAAATAGATAATTTGCTTCCAAGTGCGCGGGATTTGATCGGCAAAAACCATCAATAAATCACCGGGTTGTGCCATTTTTAGCGCGTGCTCGACGGCTTTTTGCTCGTCGTGCAGCGTCTCAATCGCCGAGTCACTAATGCCATGCTTCATCAAGGTATCGCGCATGATTTTTGCGACTTCGTCTTGGCGACGGCCGCGGGTGTTGTCGTCTTCTTTGACGATATAGTGATCAAAATGCCCGGCAGCGGCTTCGGCAAGCGCGCGAATATCTTCATCACGACGATCACCAGGTGCGGTTATCACCACTATTTTGCGCCCGACCGCCTGCAGCCGGTCGGTGAGCTGCGCCATTACCCCCACGCCGTGCGCGTTGTGCGCGTAATCCATAATGACTTTGAACGGGTGTTCGTCAAAGATATTGCAGCGCCCAGGTGCTTGGAAGAATGTTGTCGCAAAGGTGCGCAAGCCATTTTCAATATTGTCCCGGCTGATGTTCAAACCATAGGCCAGTGCGGCGGCAAACATCGCGTTTTGGACGTTGTGCATCGCACGACCTTCAAGCGTTGCCGGGATCAAATGCGTCCACATCAGCGGCGTATGCGCGCCTTTATCGTAAAGCGCAATCATGTGCCCGTTCATGCCTTGCTCTAACACCACCGCCCGGCCGCCAGCACGAATATGCGCGCGCACCAGCGTGTGATTGGGGTTCATAGTGACGTAGCAGACGTGCTTGGCGCTGCAATGCCCGGCCATTTTTAAGCAGCGCGGATCATCAGCATTAAGCACGGCCGTGTCAGTCGCAATTTCCACAACCGTACGCTTCACCTCGGCCAGTTCGTCCAAGGTATCAATGCCGCGTAGGCCTAAGTGATCACTCTGCACGTTCAAACAGGCGGCGACGTCACATTCGCGCACCGCCATGCCCTTTTTCAGTAAGCCGCCGCGCGCGGTTTCCAATACCGCCGCGTCCACCGTGGCATCGCGCAGTACCATTTGTGCGGCAACTGGGCCAGTCATATCGCCGGAAACGCTCAGTTTGCCGTCAATGTATACGCCATCGGTGGTGGTCAAACCAACCGTATGGCCGGCCATTTTTAAAATATGCCCCAACATACGACTGGTGGTGGTTTTGCCATTGGTGCCAGTGATGCACGCGATTGGGATTTTGCTCGGGCTCCCTTTAGGGAACAGCATGTCCATCACCGCGCCACCGACATCGCGGCCTTGCCCCTCACTTGGGGAGACGTGCATGCGAAAGCCAGGTGCCGCGTTAATTTCGCAGATGCCGCCGCCATGCGTACGGTAACTTTGGCTGATGTCTTCGCATAAGAAATCGACGCCGCAGACATCCAAACCAATCGCTTTGGCAGCGCGAATTGCCATCGCCTTGGTGTCCGGGTGCACGATATCGGTCACGTCAACCGCGGTGCCGCCGGTGGAAAGATTGGCAGTTTCGCGTAAGTAAAAAATTTCATCGGTAGCAAGAACGGTTTCTAGCGTGTATTCCTTTTTCGCTAACAAGCGTTCTGCTTGCGCGTCGATTTCGATGCGGGTGAGCTGCTTTTCATGCCCGATCCCACGGCGCGGGTCGGCGTTGACGATATCCACCAACTGCTTGATGCTGCTTTTGCCATCACCAATAACGTGCCCGGGCACGCGTTTTGCTGCGGCAACCAGTTCACCATTGACGATCAACATGCGGTGATCAAGGCCCAGGATAAAGTTTTCTACCACAACGGTACGGCTGTGCTCAGCAGCACTTAAATACGCTAGGCCTACTTCTTCAGCATTTTTCAAGTTAATACTGACGCCACGACCGTGGTTGCCGTTGAATGGCTTCACCACGACAGGAAAGCCAATGCGTTCGGCAACTCGTTGCGCTTCGCGTTCGCTGGAGGCTGTGCGCTGCTTGGGCACCGGCAAGCCCAAATCTTCAAAAATTTTGTGCGCCATTTCTTTATCGCACGACAATTCCACCGCAATGTGGCGTGTTTCTGAGGTAATCGTCGCTTGGATACGTTGCTGATATTTGCCATAGCCCAACTGCACCAGGGACTGTTGGTTCAATCGTAGCCATGGAATACCGCGATCTTCCGCGGCTTTGACTAGGCTACCCGTGGATGGGCCAAGTTCGCGCTTTTGCGTGTAGCGAATAAACCAATCGCGTTCCGAGGCGAAATTGAAAGAGGCTTCGCTATATTTCGCTTTCAGCGCTTCCGGCAGCAGTGAATGCAGCAGCCGCAGCGCGAGTTTACTGGCTTCCAGGCCGACATCTGGATCTTCAATCTCGAACACGACGTTGTACTCGCCTGGTTTTTTAGTGCCGCGTGTTTTACCGAATGAAACCTTGTGTCCGGCCAAGTTTTGAATTTCCAGCACCGCATGCTCGAACACATGCCCCATCCAGGTGCCTTCCTGCATGCGTTTAATAAAACCACCCGCTTCACCGTAAGAACAGCCATGCTCGCCAAGGCCAGGAAGGGCTGCGACTAGGCTTTCAATAAAGCTATCGCCCAATTTATTGGTGGGCAGCTGTTCCAGTTCCGCCAGATCAAGCACGTGCAAAATGCACGGGAATAATGCGAACCGATTCGGGCCGCCATAAACGTCAGTTGATACGATACGCATGTAAATTCCCTGAACATTAACCAAACAAAGAGCCTCTAGTCTGCCCGAACTTCAGCGCGAATCAACCTTTGTTTCGGAAATAAATGCCCCGGGGTTGTTTTAGTTTTGAGCATCCTCGAAATTCGTTTTGTTGCTTTTCGCAAACCCGGTTCCACGCTATGCTGGCTGCACTTCAGGCACGGGAGCGCGCTTTGGCCACTAAGAACTGGAATGTCGCGATTATCGGTTTTCCGATGATTCAAGCGAAACGCATGGGCATGGTGCTTGCGGAAAAGATCAAAAAGCATCCGGATTTTACCTTTCAGCCGGACTGGAGTGATTTTCCGTGCGACGCGGTCGTTATCGACACCGCGAGCAGCGAGGCTAGGGCGGAGTTATTGCGTTTGCGCAAACAGTGGCCCGGCGCGGTTGCGATTTGGGTGTCTGATTCCGGCACTGCGGGCGACAGTAACTTCAAAATTGAGCGCGCCAATCTCTACGTAAAATTACGTCCAGTGCTGGAACAGGCGATGGAAGAGTCTGCGATCTCAGGTGGGCAGCTACCGGATCACAAATTAGTGCCCGAACCCAAATTTGGCCGAATTGCGGGCAGTATTAGCGCGCTGGTGATTGACGACAGCGCCACCGTACGCCAGCAAATTACCGGTGCACTGCAGCGCTTGGGGTTTTCCGCTGAAGAATCGTCCAGCGGCGAACATGCGCTGACCAAAGTCAAGCTCAAAACCTATGATTTGTTTTTGGTGGATATTGAAATGCCGGGCATGGAC
>JAYVAQ010000441.1:0-2079 GCA_043750875.1 Rhodanobacteraceae bacterium | reverse complement strand
TCGGCGCAACAAATAGTCGGTCGCGTTTGCTGCGCCTGAGTTGCCGCTCATCTTGGTGCGCAACTCGCTCAGCCACTCGAAAAGCGCCTCAATTTGTGTTACGTTGTTCCGCTTCGCTCCTCAAACGCCAATGTGCCCGCGACCGCAATTGCATCGAGAACGATGAAGGCTAAATCCGCAGGCTTGTAGTATTTACGAAGGCGGTTTTGATAGTGCGGCAAGTCAAGCTCATCGCTATGGTTAAGCAACACGTTGCGAACGGTTCGCGTAATCGTTGCTTCATCAAAAGTATCCGCATCATAGAGGTGGTGCGCGATCAGATGGATATAGTGCGGCACGTTACCGACTGCGCTACAAAGGTGTTTCGCACAGCTTTCAATGGTCGCCTGCGGCCACCGCAAGCCCACCAAAAGCAGTTTCGCAAGCTCAGCGCCGTATTCAGGCGTAAGCGGCCCCACCCGCACCCGGCGCAAATGATTCAGCGGTGAGCCGTGGTAGCCATCCGCATGCAATTGTGCCAATACATGATGCAAACCGATCGAACCGGTGAGGATCATGCGAATGTTGGCATAGCTCTGGCTCAGCGCGCGCAACATATCGAACACCTGCATCGCTACCTCGTTGCCTTGACGCTTAGCAATATTGTCCAGCATGTAAGGGACTTCATCCCACAGAAACACAACTTTGAGATCCTTGCCCGCAATGGAGGCTTGAATCGCGTCAAAACTTTTCTGCAACACCATTTTCCAGTGCACGGCATCATTGCCCTCTGGCAGACGAAGCACTCCGCCAATTTCCGCGCCTTTGAACAATGTGAGCATCGACTCAAGTCCACGCTTGAGCGTTTCTTTGCCGCCCAGCGCTTGCGAAGCATCCCGATACACCTGAGCCGCAAATTCGTCGGCGCCATGGCAGCCCTCTAAATCTTGCTTCACCGCAATCCAACCCGCAGGCGGATTGGCAATCATTTTTTCAAATAGTTGCGTTTTACCAATTCGCCGCAAATCGTTGATGTAGATGGATTTCGATTCCAAAATTTGCCAAATCCGCGCAATTAATTCATCGCGACCGATAATTTCGCTTGCCGCAAGCTGACCACCAGGATTTGCTCTCGGAGAAGTTTCCCTTTTGATTCGTTTGCCGAGGCAAACCAATACTTACGTTGAAGATAACGTACGATAATATAATCGTACGATTAAAACAACGTATTAAAACCTAATAGCTGCCAACGCACGCATCAACGCGCCCGCTCGATATGCAGTATCACCCGCTCCTCGTCACGCACCACATCAGGCTGCCCGGTGGCTTTCAAGCGTTTGGCCAAGGCCAAGGCGTCGTCATTACGCTTCAGATCGATCAATGCCAACGCCGCAATAGTGATTCCCTGAGCTTCACTAGGCGTCAGCTCAGCGGTTCGGCCAGTTTGGCTTTGATAGCAATTTCGAGCGTGACTTTGCGATAAAGCGCGGCCTTAGCGGGCGCGCCCAGGTCTGGCCAATCATGCGCACGTGCAGCTAGCAACTGATGCACGACGGCACGCGCTAGATCGCTGGCTTTATCCCTTGATTTAGAACCCAATGGCGTTGCAACCCTAGAGCTGAAAGACTTTGGCGATCGACGTGGAAACGGCGTGGCTTTATTTGCACCGCGCGATGAAGTTGAAGATGACATATCAGACAACGTCATCATGTTTGGTGAGCGCGCGATATTTTTCGATGGCTTTGAGGATTTTTGAATAGGGACCAAATTTGCGCCCAACCGTTTTTACCGGTCGAATCCCGCACAGCGGCAAAAACTAAAATGCGCCAACATATAGGTTTGCAATTGCCTAAACTGGCGGGCAAACAACCCGATTAAACGGCATGACCTTAAGAAAAAAATTAGCTGAGTTTGGCTTTGAAAGTAATGAAGATTACGATTTTGCGGTGCGCACACTCCTTGAATCCGAAAACAACTCGGTGCGCGCTGCGGAATTGGTCGGTGCAGTAGCACGCCGTAAAACCGCATTTGCGCATGCGCTAGGATTGGCCTTGGCCTACCCGCATCGGCTCTATCACGACTTTACGCGCCTACAAATTC
>JAYVAQ010000440.1:0-2391 GCA_043750875.1 Rhodanobacteraceae bacterium | reverse complement strand
CGCACTGCCGGGGCATCTAAAAGGTGGAGCACAAACGACATAGTTAATTACCTGCCTAAATTAGAGGATTTGCGGATAGCGCGTTGGGTGTTCGTAGCGTGCATCAAGCACCTCGAACGGTGAAACGTTTAGCCTAGCCAAACCGACGTCCGCCATCATTCTCGGCCAACCTTTCCCTGAATTTCAGGGTTTGCAACGCAAAACTCGCGCGTTCAGACTAGCGAAGTCCTTGTCCGAGCAATTATTCATGAATTCGCGTGCATTAAAGTCTGTTCCAAATTTTGGCGTATTTCGCGGTTTGACCCTGCTGGCCATGGCGGCATTCAGCGCTGGCGCGGTCGCGCAAATCACTGCCGGGCCTGGCTATGCGGTGAAGCGGCTGGCTGGCGACAATGAGATCGCTCCGCACTTTGCCTTCACGCGCGCAAGTAACAATCAACGCAATGGTTTTTTCTACCTTGCAGACAAAGGCGCGCTCTATGCCGGTAGCTGCAATGGCGCGGCTTGCACGATTAGCTCGGCGCTAACAAGCAGTGGCGACCGCGGCCAGTTTGTCAGTGCCGCCGCGCTACCAGGTGCTTTTAATCGGCCATTGGTGGCCTATTACGACGCCACCAATCAAGATTTGCGCGCCGGTGTGTGCAACAGCAACAGCGGATGCGGCTTCTTATCGGCTGATCGCACCCTCGATAGCGGCGGTGATGTCGGTCAGCACACAGCAATGGCAATCAACCCGGCAACCGGCTTTGCCGTGATTAGCTACTACGCCGCGACCGCAGGCATTAGCGATGCGCGAATGTATGTGTGTAGCAACGCCGATTGCAGCACGGGCAGCGCTAACACGATTGAAACGAGCGGTGATGTCGGGCGCAACAGTGACGTTGCCTTTGGCGCCAATCTGAGTAATTTCACCAACGTTTTTGCCGTGTATGACAACGTGACTACCGGCCAAGTCCGCTTCGCTAGAGCGGTGCTGCCATTTAACACTTTTGGCGCGGCAGATTTGGCCGCCGGCAGTGATGCGGCGATCAATGTCGGTAGTTCCGGTTTACCGGATATTGTCTACCGTGGCGCGGATGACAGCTTAAAATATACGCGCTGCTTGTCACTAGATTGCAACGGCGCAAATCAAATCACGCAAACGCTAGCGCCCGTCGGCAAAGGTTTTGCGCCCTCAGTTACGCGTCTGCCGAACGGCAATCTGTTTATCACAGCGCAAGAAGCAAGCACTGGCAGCTTGTTCGGCTATGTCTGTAACGACGTTGCGTGTGCCGCGCCGCAGGTTTTAACAATGGAAGCGGGCCCGAACATGGGCGCGGCCTCCATTGCTAGCAGTTACGATGATGGGCGGCCGTTGGCCTTCTATCACGATATGGCGGCAAAAGACGTGCGCGCTTCGGAGTGCGCGCAGCTTAGCTGCGCAGCGCTGCAGCCGCGCATCGCCGTCAACGGCGTGAGTGTCAGCTTGCCAAGTGCAGCGCTACGAAGCGACGGCCGCGCGGTCGCGATTTGGCTCAGACAACGTGCGCCCGTGATCGGCGTATGCAGCGATCTGGCGTGCGGCAGCGTCGATGAGCGGCCAACTTCCGGTGGCAACACCGATACTCGCCCGGCCATTGCCATCCGCCCAGATGGCCGCCCTTTTGCCTATTACAGCGCCTTCGGTGGCACCGCAGCATGGGATTGTAGCGACGCAAACTGCACTAATGGCACCGAACGGTTTGTTAGTGGTACGGGCTCGTCCACCAGCAGCGTGGTAGAGCTCGCGCTGCGCAGCGACGGCATTCCCGTCATGCTGTACTACAACAACATCAACAATGAAGTGTTTGCTTATGTCTGCGCCGACATTAACTGCACGACTGGAACCGCACGGCTGCTGGTAGCAGAGGCAACTTTGAACACCTTTCTGAGTGCGTTTGCGCTTAATGTAGGTGCCGATAATCGCCCCATTGTGAGCTACCAGCGCATCAATACCGGCACCTCAGTCGTGCAGCGCCGCATGCTGCGCTGCGCCGATTCCGCATGTAGCTCAGCGACTGCGATTAGCCTTGCGAGCGGCGTGCAATCAACGGCCAACACGCGGATGGCATTGCTCAGCAATGGCGCGCCAAGCTTCGTCGAGATAGGGTCATTTCCTAACCAAAACCTGATTAGATGCGTCGATCCAGACTGCAGCAGCTTCAGTACCAGTTTGCTGCCCTTTGGTGCCGATGAGCAAAGCAGCACAATGCGAATTAAGCCCGGCAACCTAGCGCTATTTGATGCCGCAAGCGTCGCTATTGGCGGTGGTTATCGCGAATGCGGCGATTCCAGCTGCTCAAGCGCACCGTTTAGCCTCGTTATTAGCAGCAATCCACAGGCCAACGCCAATTTCATCGGCCGATTAGCGCT
>JAYVAQ010000439.1:0-28278 GCA_043750875.1 Rhodanobacteraceae bacterium | reverse complement strand
CAAAGTCGCCCAAAAGCGCCGCCGGAAATCGCTAAGCTCGGGATTTTCTGCGCCGTCTAAATCAGGCATTTCCGCTTCCAGCGCCATGCCACATTTGGGGCAATTGCCAGGATGATTTTGTCGAACTTCCGGATGCATCGGGCATGTGTAAACAGCACCTTCGGTCGCTGGATTACTCATCCCTTCCGGAATCGTTTTCGGCATCAAATAGTTTGTTGGATTAGCGGCAAATTTCGTTTTGCAGCCCGCGCTACAAAAATAGTAAGTGTGATTTTCGTGGATATGCGCATGTTTGGATTGCGCCGTCACCGTCATTTTGCAAACTGGGTCGACGAGCACCGGCGCGTCAGCTTGCAGTGCAGATGGCATGTCTTGGTGCCCGAGATCGTCGTTGGGTGCGTTCATTGGCTCGTTCCTTCAGGCAAATTTAAAGAATAAAGCGATGAAAAACCGTTTGTCTGTGCGCTAGCGCAGGTCTGGCTGAGGCGGAATTGGCATCAGGAGGCTTGATTTGCTAACGGCATAGAGACAGCATCTAGATTACGCCCTGTTTTTGGGGCTATTTGTAGTTGTGCCATTGAATTCAATCAAGATAGCAATAATTTATGGCAATCCTGGAACTGCGAAATGGGAGAACATCGCAGTTTTTGAGGTCGAGATTTATCGCGAGCCAGACTGGGGCGCCGAAACAAATTTCACCGGTTTTCCAGAGGTAATCTGGAATCGATTTGTGCTCCCAACTGGCGAAAACTTCGAAGCGAATGTGGGCGTCACTACCAGCGAGCAAGGCTTGCACTATGGCATCAATGTTCGCCAAGGTGGGCGTGCGATAGTGCAAGTACTTTGTCAAGGAAAACCGAGCGTTGTTTTTCGCACGATAGGCGGCGCAACTGTCAACATTCAAACTCACGAAAGTCCGGCTGAAAAATGAAACACACCATTAATTGCAATAGTATGTTTTGGCAATCAAAAAGCGCTGTTGCACTATTGGTTTCCGGGCAAACCGCCGCACCCGAAGCGTAAGTCGTGCGGGTGGGCATCGGCGTTGGAACCTTGGGCTTTGAGGACATGAAAGGAATCCTTCGTTGCACTTCCCTAACGAGGCATTACGATGACCGTTCCACAGACAATTGATGACTACATCGCCGCCGCCCCAGAGGCGGTCAGGCCTATTTTGCAGGCCATCCGTGCCACGATCAAAAAGGCAGCACCACAAGCCGAGGAACGCATTAGCTATCGCATGCCGGCCTTTTTTCTCGACGGCGCGCTGGTGTATTTCGGCGCTTTCAAAAAGCACATCGGCTTCTTCCCGCCCATCCGCGATGCATCTTTGATGCAGCAGCTGGCCCAATACGCCGGCACCAAAGGCAATCTGCAGTTTCCGCTCGCAGAACCTATGCCGCACGCTCTAATTGCGAAAATCGTGAAGGTTCGCATCAAAGAGAATCAGGCGCGAAAGTCAGCGAAGCCTAAACAGAATCAAATTGTCTCTAGCGTTGCAATCCGCTAAAAGCGGACAAATTGCCGCGCTGACACGAAGTTTTTTTAAAAAAAATCAATCAACAAAAGCAGCGGCAGAGTATGGGTCTAAGTATTTCTGTTGGAAGATTGGCAGAGCATCTGAAAAAGGATGCAAGCGCCACTGGGGATTAGCTTGGTTGGCAAGGAATTAACTGACGCAGAAGTCGCCCGAGTTCTTTCTAGAATTGAGGCAGCAGAGTCTTTTACCAAGGAGCGCATCGTTTGGCGTTCACTATTTGAAGCTGCGCGGCTAAGCGTGGAACATTCCACTGTTATTAGCTTCGGATAGGACAAAGCAAATGCGCAAGAAAGCTCCTACGCGGAGGAGCCCATTGCCGAGCGCTACCGTGCGTTAGCGAACTGAGCAATCAAACTCCCGGGAGCACGCTAAAGCTGACCTAACTGCTGAGAATACTTTTCAGTGGATTCCTCGCATTATTTGGAGCAAAACCATGAACCGAACTATGCCATTACTCGCGGACGTAATTTATTTGGGTAACGATAATAAACCCGACGAGCCGCCGCTTGGATCCCCGGTGCGGGATGTGCCGCCCTTTGAAATTAAAGACGTACCGCCGAGAGAACCAGCACCCTGGATAGCGCCACCGCCAAGCCAGCCGGACGACTTTAATGATGGCTCTGCCGATGCATAGCCCAAATAGTCTTGGTTTGGATGAGTCGCCCAGGCAAATCAAGCGTCGGCAAATTTTTGCGCCTTTTTAGTCGCTAGATGAGCACCCACGTCAGTCCGCTCGCCGGAACACCCGCTACGCCCGCAATGCTGGTCGATGTTGCTGCCTTGCAGGCGGCGTATTTCGATTTGCGCCCGGATGCTGGCGTTGTGGCGCAGCGTGTTGCGTTCGGTACATCAGGGCATCGCGGGTGTTCGTTCGAGCGCAGTTTCAATCAATGGCATGTGTGGGCGATGGTGCAAGCCATTTGTGACTATCGCAAAAGCCATGGCATCCATGGGCCACTGCATTTGGGTTTTGATACTCACGCACTTTCCTTGCCGGCATTTGAGTCCGCACTGGAGGTTTTGGCGGCCAATGCAGTGGCGACGCGGGTTGCACCGCGCATGCAATACACACCAACACCGGCGATATCGCATGCAATTTTGCGCTACAACAGTATGCTCGACCTGGCTGATACTGCAGGGTTGAGTGATGGCATCGTAATCACACCATCACACAACCCACCGGATTCCGGCGGGCTTAAATACAACACACCGAACGGTGGCCCCGCCGACACCGTGGTCACCCAATGGATTCAGACACGCGCCAACCAATTGCTTGCTGGGTGCATACAACAAGTCAATAAACTAACTTTTGCACAAGCAAATCGCGCAGACAGCACGCACAGCTTTGATTTCCTGACAGCTTATGTTGATGACTTAGAAAACGTCTTGGACATGGCGGCAATACGGCGCTCGGGCGTGCGCATTGGCGTGGACCCGATGGGCGGCGCGGGGGTGCATTATTGGGTGCGAATCGCCGAACAATATCGGCTCAATTTAACCGTGATAGATGCGCAAGTTGATCCTCAGTTTGGTTTTATGAGTCTGGATTGGGACGGTAAAATCCGGATGGATCCGTCTTCTGCATTTGCAATGCAGCGCGCAATCGCGGTGAAGGATAAATTCGATGTTTGCCTAGCTTGCGACACCGATCACGACCGCCACGGCGTTATTACTCCGCGCGCCGGACTGCTCAGCACAAACCACTATTTAAGCGCCGCAATGGACTATTTATACCGCCATCGGCCGCAATGGTCGGATGCCGCAGGTGTAGGCAAGACGGTCGTCAATAGTGCAATGGTGGATCGCATTGCATTCAATCTGGGGCGGCCAGTCTATGAAGTTCCGGTTGGCTTCAAATACTTTGCTGACGGGCTGCTACATGGCGCGCTGGCATTTGCGGGTGAAGAAAGCGCGGGCGCTAGCTTCAGCCGCATTGACGGCGGTGTTTGGACTACGGATAAAGATGGTGTTGCCGCAGCTTTGTTGGCGGCAGAAATCACCGCCGTAACTGGGCGCGACCCTGGCCTGGCATATGCGGAGTTGGAAAATGAGTACGGCGCACTCTTTACTGATCGGCTCGAAGCCGCTGCAAATCCGGAACAGAAGGCAAAACTAGCAAAGCTAGCGCCAAAGCACGTAACTTCTGACACCCTCGCAGGTGATGCAATCACGCAGGTGCTTGATCGCGCGCCCGGCAATGGCGCGGCGATCAGTGGCATCAAAGTGCAAAGCGTCGGCGGCTGGTTCGCAGCACGGCCTTCCGGCACCGAAGATATTTATAAAATTTATGCCGAAAGCTTTCGCAGTGCCGAACACCTAACCGCGATTTTGTTGGATGCGCAAAAAATCGTTGATGCGGCGTTACCAACCTAACAATCTTAAGAGCAACTAGACCATGCCTAACCCAACCGCACCGCTTGCCATCGAATCGCGCCTGCCCCACGCGCAAACTCCGCTAGTGCAGGCACAGGAAGTCGCGTTAATGATCAAGGCAAATTCTGAGGTCAGCGATTGGGCGTCCCCAAGCCACATGCGCACCATGGTGCTTATCGCCGTCACTGCGCTGGGTGTGTATTTTTGCTACCGCATGGCGGTGCCTTTCATGCCAGCAATTACGGCGGCGTTTGCACTTGCGGTGTTGTTCAAACCCCTGCAGGCGTGGCTTGAGCGCAAAATTAAGAACCCCAGCATGGCCGCAGCACTGTCTGTATTTGCCATTGCCTTAATCGTCGTGGTGCCAGCAACTTTTGTAATGCAGCAATTGGTATTGCAAGCCGCCTCTGGCGCGGCAATTATTCAAACCAAAGTTGAATCCGGGGAATGGCGCCGCATCTTGGCCGCGCAGCCAACTTTGGCCCCCATCGCCGAGAAAATAGAAGCCGAACTGGACCTTCCAGGTGCCATTAAGGCATTCACTACCTGGTTGACGACCTCGGTAGGTTCCGTCGTACGGGGCTCGTTATTACAAGTGATTGGCTTAACGCTGACTTTTTATCTGCTGTTTTTTTTCTTGCGTGATCGCCAAGCCGCGCTGGATGCAATTCGCTCGCTGTCACCCATGCGTGCGTCGGATATGACGGCATTATTTAAGCGTGTAGGCGACACCATCTACGCCACGGTTTACGGCACGTTAGCCGTTGCGGGCGTGCAAGGTTTCTTGGGCGGCTTAATGTTTTGGTGCCTAGGACTGCAAGCGGCATTTTTGTGGGGCTTAGTCATGGCGCTTTTGGCAGTGGTGCCGGTGCTGGGCGCATTTGTGGTTTGGATACCCGCGGCACTGTTCCTGGCTTTGGAAGGCAGCTGGGGCAAAGCCCTTATTTTGACCATTTGGGGCCTGCTGGTGGTAGGCACGGTGGATAACTTATTGCGTCCGGTATTGGTCGGCAATCGACTTAAATTGCATACGGTTTTGGCTTTTCTTTCGGTGGTAGGCGGGCTTTTGGTTTTTGGCGCCTCGGGCCTGATTTTGGGGCCGGTGCTATTGACGGTTACGATGGTATTGCTCGAAGTTTGGTCGGTACGGGTTGCAAAATAGCCATGAACACCTACCTCGAGGGCGGCAAGCGCAGTACAGACGAGTGTTGGTATTGTTTTCGTGACTGCAAATTGAGCTACTATCAGCGCAATATTTTTGGTGCCTCATACCTATGTCTTTAGAAATTCAAACCAGTGATCTTGGCAATTTCAAGCTGATGCGGCTCATTGGGCGCTTGGACACTGAAACTTCGGCCGACTTTGAACTAGCGGCTTATGATGCTAACGAAGCGGGCGCTAAGCATTTTGTCGTTGATCTAGCCGAAATTAGCTATGTTTCTTCAGCTGGACTTCGCGTGCTTTTGGCGCTTGCAAAAAAGCTGGACGGCAATGGCGAACTAAAGTTGGCCAGCATCAAGGGCGTCGTGCGGGAAGTATTTGAAAAATCAGGTTTCGCCAAGCTTTTCGCGATATATCCGGATGTGCAATCTGCAGCGGGTGGTGCACCTGGGGCATCGGCACCGCCGCCACGCTCGGTATCTAGCGATGCTGCGAAACTACTCGGCGCCAGTAGCGCGTCCGCACCAATGCGCCCTGCAGCCCAGGTTGCTGCAGCTGAAGGCAATTGGTTTAGCAAGTTTTTGGCAATGATAGGCCTAGGTAAAAAATAGTTTGTATCGGGCCCATTGATCTCTAACTAGGCCCATTGATCTCTAACTAGGCCCATGGATCTCTAGCTAGGCCCAGTGTTGGTTGCGGGTTTTGCTAGATTGGTATTGCCGCAGCGCAGCTAGGCTTACAGTTTGCTCGTCGGAAATCAGCATAATTGAGGCAGCCTCATGTCTACTGGACGCGCTCCAGCCAGTCCCATTTTGCATATTCAAACACTAGGAGCGCAGTGGCAAACGCTGGATCCGTTTTTGTTTTGTGTGCGCCATGACGACGACTACCCAGCAGCAAACCCGGATATGAGCCCGAATGCCACGCTAGTCGGACGCAACCTAGGCCAGGACTTTAGTCGTAAAGACGGTTGGAGCATGTATCACGGCAATCCGGTGCCGGGCTTCCCAGCGCATCCGCATCGCGGCTTCGAAACCGTGACAATTGTGCGCAAGGGTTTAATCGACCATTCGGACTCCTTAGGCGGACGCGCGAATAAACCTGCCGTTTAGAATTATTAGCCAGTGGCAACGGGCTTGCTCCGCGCTGAGTGCCGAAACCGGTTTAGCTGTGCGTAGCGCCAGCGCTTTGCTACCCTGCGCGCCTATACGAATTCAAAGCGATCTTTATGCGTAAACCCGTCGTCAATATCGCTGTACAAGCCGCGCGCAATGCTAGCAAGGTGATCCTGCGTTCTTTAGGCAAGCTCGATTCGCTACAAGTGGTGGAAAAAGAGCGCTTTGACTTCGTTACCGATGTCGATCGGGCGGCGGAAGCTGAAATCATCAAAGAATTACGCCGAGCCTATCCTGATCACGGGATTTTGGGTGAAGAATCGGGCTATTCGGGCAATGTCAAAAGCCGATTTCAGTGGATCATTGACCCACTCGATGGCACCAGCAATTTCCTGCGTGGGCTGCCATTTTTTTCGATCTCCATTGCCTTGGTAGAAGCCGGTGTGCCAATTGCAGGCGTGGTTTACAACCCGATGAGCGAGGAGTTATTCACTGCGCACAAAGGCTCGGGCGCATTTTTGAACGATAAACGTATTCGTGTTGGCAACAAAACCAGCGTCGCTGGCGCATTGATTGGCACCGGTTTTTCGCCACGTCAGCGCGCGCGCCTGCCCACTCAGCTGCGCATGATTAAGCAATTATTGACGCAAGCCGAAGATTTACGGCGTTTTGGTAGCGCAGCCCTTGATCTGGCATTTGTCGCGTGTGGGCGCTTTGACGGCTTTTTTGAATTTGGCCTCAAGCCGTGGGATATGGCGGCGGGCATTTTGCTGGTGCGCGAGGCCGGTGGCTTATGTTTGGATTTCGATGGCAACGAAACCTTTATGGAGTCAGGCAATTTGGTGGCCGGTAATCTAAAGGTAACAACTAGTATGGTTTCCGCCATGCGCGTGCCCAAAGTGACTGTGGCGCAGGCTAAGGCGGGCACTGCAGGCAGCTTGGAAGACTTATAAGTGTGTAGCAATCCGCCAAAGGCGGATAAATTGCGAAGCTGAAACGAAGTTTCTTTGAAGGCTAGATTTTTGCGTTGCGGTGACGGCTGCATTGGTTCAGCCGCTGCGACCTAAACTTTCGCCTCTTTTTGCCTGTAGCAGCAATCCATGTCAAACGAACGCGATGACCAAGGCGACAACAAAGGCGGCCCCAAGCCACCCAGCCGTGGCGGTAAATTTTCTGGCCCCAAGCCAGATCGTCGCAAACGCACGCTATTAGCAAATCGCGGTGGCGCAGCTGCTGGTCGCGATGGATCCTCCACAAGCGCAGCTAGATCTAATTACGCAGGCGCAAAACCTGGTTATCCAGCCTCGCGCTTTGCCAAGCCCAATTTGAACGCGCCCAGCTTTAACAAGGCTGGATTTAACGCGACGTCGCGCCCGGAGCGTGATGCAGACGCTAGCGACGACGACACGACGCGCCCGGCAGAATACGTACGCCAAGCGCGTCCGCGCATTGATTACACGCCGCCTGCGGACGCGATTGTAGTCAAAATGAAAATTGAGCGGCGCTCGAACCACCCGTGGGTGTTTCAGAAAATGGTCGAAAAGCCAGTCGTGAAGCCACGTTCGGGTACTGTAGTCGACATTATTGACGCGACCGACAGCTGGGTCGGGCGTGGCTTTTACAACGGCCATTCGCGCATCGCGTTACGCGTTTTGACGACCAATCCCAACGAGGCGATTGACGCCGACTATTTCGCCCGCAAATTGCGTGATGCTGTCGCTTTACGGCGCGAAGTCTTGCACTTGGACACCGTCACCGATGCTTATCGATTGGTGCATTCTGAGGGCGATGATTTGTCGGGCCTGATTATTGATCGCTTCGGCAACACGCTTGTGTTGGAATATTTTTCCGCCGGTATGTGGCGCCAACGCGACGTGATTCGCAAGGCGTTGGAAGAGTTTTACCCCGGTGCCACGCACTTTTGGTTTGCCGAAGAGCACGTAGGCAAACAAGAGTCGTTTGATTGCCAAATGCCAGCACCGCCGCCGCCGGTCGTGATCACTGAGCACGGCTTGAAGTTTCATGCGGCCCCCGGAACCGGGCACAAAACTGGTTTTTTTGCCGATCAGCGCGATTCACGCAAATTGCTCGCAGAATTTTGCAACGGCAAGCGTGTGCTTGATCTGTGCTGCAACTCGGGCGGTTTTGCGATCTATGCGAAAGCGCTTGGCAAAGCGGAAGAAGTAGTTGCAGTGGACATTGACGAAACCGTGTTGGCAACCGCTGAGCAAAACGCGCGTCTGAACAACGCGAAAGTGCGATTTGTACAGGCCGACATTTTCCCTTGGTTACGCGATAGCGCGATCAACGGCGAGCAATTTGACGTCGTAATTTTAGACCCAGCGAAATTGACGCGCGACCGCGAACAGGTGCTTACCGCGCTAAAAAAATACCTCGACATGAACAAGCTCGCGATGGCTATGGTCAAGCCCGGCGGCATTTTCTTGACCTGCTCGTGTACGGGCCTGGTCAGCGAGGAGGAATTTCTCGGCATGCTGCGCCGCGCCGCATTTTTTGCCAATCGCACCGTGCAGATTTTAAAAGTTACTGGTGCCGGAGCTGATCACCCGTTTATGGCGCATGTACCCGAATCGCGTTATTTAAAAGCGGTTTTTTGCCGCGTTTTTTAGATTTTGTTTGCCGCTTTATGAACTCCGCCTCTGCTTCGCGATTTATCCGTCGCTGGCGGATTGCTACGCTAACAAACGCATCA
Organism: Rhodanobacteraceae bacterium; assembly: GCA_043750875.1. GTDB lineage: Bacteria > Pseudomonadota > Gammaproteobacteria > Xanthomonadales > SZUA-5 > JANNYA01. The sequence goes on along the minus strand of JAYVAQ010000439.1, from coordinate 19,376 downwards.
ACTAAATTTTAATACTGAAGCCAGATGACTCTATTTCAACCCCAGCAATCGACCAAACGCGAAGCAAATCAGGCCCAGCCGGACAGCAATGCCGTGATGGATCAAGAAACGGTGCAAGCCTTAACGGCGGCGGCAGTCGCGAATCAATTTCCCCAAATGCGCGAACTGCTCAAGCAAAAGCAAGCAAAATTTGGCGCTGGGCCGCAATACAACTATTGGGCGGGGATTCTGGCCGCTCGAGAAGGTCGTTTTGACGACGCGTTAGCGCTGTTGGAAGATGCTGCCAATCGTGCGCCGCGCATTCCTGCACCACGTTATGAGTTGGGCAATGTTTTGTGTGCGCTTAATCGCCCGACCGATGCGGCATTGGCGTTTGAGTCGGCGATTTTATTGAATAAAAGCTTCGTCGCTGCTTGGATTAATTTGGGCAAAGTGCGCTTGGCCTTGGGTGAAATTACGCGTGCCGAGCACGCCCTGACCACGGCCATGGGGTTGGATCACAACCGAGTTGAAATTTGGCTAGAGTTAGCGCGGCTGCATGAACAGGCAAAATTCCCAGATCGCGCGGTGAACCTGCTCCAAGACATGCGCCGTCATTTTGGCGCAGAACCTGCGCGCGATGCGGAATTGCTGCGCGTTTTGATTGCGTGCGGCAAACAAAATCAAACGGTTGAGCTGCTGGAAGAAATGTTGCGGGCGCGGCCAAATGATCCGATCGCCGCCTACTTACTTGCAGTGAACACCAATAAAGCGCCTCAGCGTGCTGACGAAGGCTATATCACCGCGCTTTTCAATGGCTACGCGCCACATTACGATTTGCACATACGCGCGATGCGCTATCAAGCGCACAAACTCATCGCGCGCGCGCTGCAAACGCAACTAACGGCCCCTGCAAGTGTGCTTGATTTGGGCTGTGGCACCGGCTTAATGGCGCAGGAACTTCCGGGCTACACGCTCACCGGCGTGGATCTATCCGCCGCCATGCTGGCACAAGCGACCGGCTATGTGGCACTGCACAACCAAGAAATCGGTGCATTTTTAGCGACCTGTGCGGACAGTCGCTATGACGCCGTTGTTCTTGCTGAGACGCTGGTTTATTTTGGTCCGCTATTGGAAACTTTTAAAGAGATCAAGCGCGTGCTGACTAAGAATGGCGTCGTTTGCCTCAATGTCGAAACAGATCCAGCAGTCACCAACCAGTTCGCACTTAAAATGACCGGGCGCTTCGAACATAGCGCGAACTATTTGGCCAGTTGCTGCCAACAAGCCGGTTTGGAAGTGCTAACACTAGAGTCAATTGAGTCTAGGTTGGACGGCAACAAGCCAGTGTTGGGTTTGCTTCTTTTGGCGCGCAAGGCTTAGCAGCCTGCTAGGCAACTTAAGCCCTGGCTAGCTTGCAGTCGGCATCAACAGCTGCACACCTACGGTCACGAAAATCGTCAATGCAATTGCAGCGGGCAGTGCTTGCAGTGTCAGCCAGTTCGCACTGGCGCGTAAAATATGGACTAACAGTGCAGTGTGCCAAAGCAGCATACAGAGCAGGCCTAAGCCAAAAAAAGCGGCCACCGAACCCTGTTTTGGCGCGTTGAACGCTTGATAGCCCAGTGCTAAGCCTAGACTAAGCAAATTCAGCGGTATGACCGCACCAAAATACGCGGTAAGCGTTTGCACCAAGCGTTGCGGGGTGTTGCGCAAGCTTAGAATGCCAGCAATTCCAGCGCTCAACAGCACAGGACTTACCAGCGCACCAACCAGAGCGTGGGTACTGCCGAAGCCATAATTGCCGATCGCTTCTAAGCCAATATCGACAAGGATCAATCCAGCTAACAAACTGGGCGAATAAGGCGCGTCAGATGGGCTACCCTTGAACGTCAACAGCTCGAAAAAATAAAATAGCAGTTGGATCATGCGTGTATTTCCGAGTGGCTTATGACAAATCTTAATACCCTAACAACGCTCGACGCGCTCGGCCAGCTTTGCCCGTGGCCGTTGGTACTGACAAAACTTGCGCTCAAAAACGTTTTATCCGGCGACGAACTCTGTGTTTTAACCGATGATCCTCTCGCAGAGCTGGATATTCGCGCGCTCTGCGAGCGGGGCGGACACGAGCTTTTATCGCTTGAGGCTGGGCCAGTGGGCGGTTCTTTTGCGATCCGCATACGCAAAAATAGCTGAACTTTTGCGCGCAGGCGGCGTAAGCGAACTAGTTTTTCAACACCGCCGCAATTTGCGCGTAAATATCTTCCATTGAGCCTTCACCCGCAATTTTGCTGAGTAAACCGCGCTGTTGGTAATAGCCCACCACCGGCTCAGTTTGGTCGTGATAGATCTTTAAGCGATTGGCAATAACTTCCGGCGTGTCGTCAACGCGCCCTTCTTTCTTAGCGCGTTCGGCCAAGCGATTCAACAATACAGTATGTGAAACGTCCAATAAGATCGCCGCTTTCAGCGGCATTTCCATCTTCGCCAACATACACGTCAAGGCATCAGCTTGTGCAACATTGCGTGGATAGCCATCAAAAATCACGCCCGCTTGGGTATCGGCTTGGCTCAAACGTTCTTCCAGCATGCCCAGCACAATATCGTCGCTGACCAATTCACCGCGATCCATCACTTCCTTGGCCTTTAAGCCAAGTGGTGTGCCTGCAGCACGCGCGGCACGTAAAAGATCACCTGTCGAGATATGAACCAAGTTCATGCGATCCCGCAACAATGTCGCTTGAGTGCCTTTGCCAGACCCTGGGGCCCCCAACAGAATAATGCGCATGCGTGTTTTGATCCTGTGTGCGCCAAACGTTCTGCGCAATTTCAAGTTTGGGTTGAATGTTTTGCCAAGGCAAAACACATTCGGTGACAGCCTAATCGATTGAACGATGATTCAATGATCGCAATTGAGACTACAGGCCGCCAAACCCGATACGCTAACGTCACAAGTATAATTCGTCAAACTCATTCTCACTTAGAGGCACTAAAACTTATGGCATCGCCTGCTAAAAACCTTCTATACGCGCAATCTGGTGGTGTTACCGCCGTGATTAACACCTCTGCTGCCGGGGTGATCGCCACGGCTAGGCGCAACAAGTCAAAAATTGGCCGGGTTTTCGCTGCCAAAAACGGCATTCTTGGCGTATTACGCGAAGAACTATTCGATACCACCGACGAGACCGATGCCACAATCAAAGCGCTGGCACACACGCCTGGCGGTGCCTTTGGCTCGTGCCGCTATAAATTGAAGGACGCGGTGACGGATGCGGTGAAATATCAGCGTTTTTTAGACGTCTGTGCCGCACACGATATTGGCTATTTTCTTTATAACGGCGGCAACGACAGTGCCGACACCTCAAACAAAATAGCAGCTCTTGCCGCCGAACGTGGGCTAGATCTGATTTGCGTCGGTGTGCCCAAAACGATTGACAACGATTTGGCAGTGACCGATGTCTGCCCGGGTTTTGCGTCGGCGGCGAAATACACCGCTGTGAGCGTGCTGGAAGCATCGTTGGATGTCGCGGCGATGGCGGAAACTTCGACTAAGGTGTTTGTCTATGAAGTGATGGGACGCCACGCGGGCTGGCTGGCGGCGGCCGCAGGTTTAGCTGGCAAAGGCAAGAATAGCGCGCCACATTTAATCTTATTCCCAGAAATAGCGTTTGACGAAGCAAAGTTTCTGGACGCGGTAAAAGCAACCGTTGCCAGCGTTGGCTATTGCGTCGTCGTCGTTAGCGAAGGTGTGAAAGACGCCGCTGGCAAGTTTTTAGCCGAAACCGGGGTAAAAGACGCGTTCGGCCACAGCCAATTAGGTGGCGCAGCGCAGCAAATCGCGTCTTTAGTACAGGCCAAGCTCGGCGTGAAATTCCACTATGCGCTGCCTGACTATCTGCAACGCTCGGCTCGGCATTTGGCCAGTGCGGTGGACGTTGAGATCGCTTACAAAGTCGGTGAAGCGGCGGTGCGCTATGCAATTGCGAAACAAAATGCAGTCATGCCCGTGATTAAACGCCTGAGCAATAAACCGTATCGCTATGAAATAAAGCCCGCGTTATTGTCCGACGTTGCCAACCACGAGCGCGTGATGCCGCGCGATTTCATCACTGAAGACGGTTTTGGCATCACTGCTGCTGCACGCCGCTATTTAGAGCCACTGATTGCCGGTGAGGCCTACCCGCCGTATGAAAATGGCTTGCCGGTGTATGTGAAGCTAAAGAACAAACTAGTGCGAAAAAAGTTAGAAGTTTTTGCGGGTTAAAGTTTTTCAAAGCCAAAAAAAACCCGGGGAATCATTAGATTCTCCGGGATTTAGACAGTCAAAATTGTGTTCAGGATCTAGGTGCGGAAGGCCCCTGATATCGCGCGCTGCCAAACCCTAATATCGGGTAGAAAATTGCAGACAGAAATGCAAGGCCGATACCAAAGCCGGCGCCTTTGCCAAAGCTCTTTGCCATGTCGATGGAAACGATGATTAACACCACGAAGTTGACAAAAGGAATAAGCAACAGGATTAGCCACCAAATAGGGCGCCCGACGATTTGCAGCATTACCACGAATTGGTAAATCGGTATCAAGCACGCCCACCCAGGCTTGCCCGCTTTGACGAATACTTTCCAGAGGCCGGCAATGACGACAATTAAAATTGCCAAACTAAAAAGTAGCGGCACAATCCCTAGTGCGCCAGATGATTGAACTTCATATTCCATGAAACACTCTCCTGAACAGTTCTGCATTCGACGCGACATGGCTACGCTGACCCAAGTCACGCCGCTTGGACCGGCGCGTTAGAGCCTGTTGTAACGTGCAAAAAATGTCAACGGATGCAGTACCGTATTTTTTGTATCTCTAGCGCAGCAAGACCCCGGCGTCTGCGCGTGCCGCACGTTTTGCTGGCAGCGCGGCGGCAAGTGCGGTTACCAGCAGCACCGCGATCCCGACCAGAAAAATCGAGCTTGGCTCAAATAGCGTGACGCTAAATAGCTGCGTTTTCAGCCCGCTCAACAATAATGCTGACGCCGCCAACCCCAGCGCTAAACCAGCCGCTTGGACGGTCAGCCAATCTAGGTACACGCCGCGCATAATTTGCATTGGGCTAGCGCCAAGCGCCGCACGCACGCTCAAAGATCGGCTTTGTTGATTGATCACAAAACCTGTCAAGGCAAATAGCCCTAAACCGGCAAGCACCACGGCGGCCGCCGCAAACGCAAAAAACAGCGTGCTGCTGGCAAGGCGCACGCCCAATGCCGCGCGCACGCTACTGGCAAGCGCTTTCACCGTCACCGGTTGGCCGGGTGCAGCCTGCTGTAAAGCGCTGCGCATCGCCTGCATGAGTTCACTGACGCCAGCGGCACTGAGCTTTGCATCAGAGCGCGCAACCAGCGTGATCGTCGGGTTGTTGATCCGTCGCTGCGCGGCATTCGCATAAATCGTGTTTGTCATTGGCATGCTCAGATCGATTTCACGTACGTCACTGACCACGCCAACTATCGTCATGAGTCGTAAATCACCGTCCATATTGCCAAATTGAATTCGCGCGCCAATCGGGTCAAGACCGCCAAAACTGCGCTTGGCCTCAGTTTCGCTAATTAACGCGGTTTGTGGCGCGGTCGACGAATCGCTTGCGTTAAAAAATCTTCCACGCTTCAGTACGATGCCCATGGCCTCGAAATAGCTTGCGTCGGCTTGCCGGAATTCAGCGTAGCCCTGTTTAGATTTTGGCCATGACTCATAGCGTGCGCCCAACGCTTGAAAGTCATACGCTGGCTCGCTGGATGCCGCAATGTCCTCAATCAAATAGCCACCATTACTGCCCTGCCCAGACAAGGGTAGCGCGCTGACTAATCCTGCAGCCTGCACCCCTGGCAGCGCGCGCAGCGCCGCTAAATAGTGCGCAAATTCCGCATTCGCCCGCTGTACCGGTGCTTGTAGCTTTGCTGCGGTGATGACGCCGGAAAAATCGGGCGCAGCTGTTAGCGCATCCGGCAACACTATTTCGGCAATGATTACGGTGTCGCTATTAAAGCCAAGCGGCTGGGCTAACAGCTGCTCGACGCTGCGGCCAATGGCAGCGGCACCTAAAAGTAGCGTCACCATAAAAGCAGTTTGCAGCGCCAAAAAGCCCTTTTGCACGCTGAGCTGGCGTTTGGATAAGCTCATGCTGCGTTCTTGCGCGGTGCTGTGTTGTTCCAATTTTGCGCGCGTCAACCACAGCGAAATTGCCAATGCGACGGCGCCCAAGCAAGCCGCGCTTGCCGCCGTTAACACACCCCAGGTAGCCGCTGACAACTTAATTTCATGCGCGCGTGGTAGTGAGTTTGCTAATAGATCAGTCAAAAAATTGATCGACAATTTCGCTAGTGGATACGCCAATAGTGCTGAAATTACGGTCAATAAAACCAGCTCTAACACCGGCCCGCGCCGCAAGATTTGTGGCGTCGCACCCAATGCCGCCTGCACCGCGAATTCCCTGCGCCGCAGTAAAAGATCCGATAAAAATAGGTTTGCGACGTTGGCGCAGCCGATCAAAAGCAGCAGTAATGAGGCAGCCATAATCATCCATAGTGCGTCAGCGGCTGGGCCGAGCAAATCTTTCAACCAGGGCACAACGCTGAAACTAACCAGATCGACTTTGTCGCCCTGCTCTGCTTGAATTCGCCCCGCAATTGTTTTTGCCTGCGCTTGTACTGCCGCCAACTCCACGCCGGGTTTGATACGCCCGAGCATTTCGTAATTGTGGGCACTGCGTGCGCTGGTATCCGCGTTCACATCCAAGGTGAAATAAACCGCTGCACCGGGAATCAAACTGGCCGATTGCGGCACGATGCCCACCACATTGCCAGCGGCGTCACCACTGCGTACATAGGCATTCGCACTGCCTAACGCTTGTCCCGGAAAAAGCTGTTGCCACGCCAGTTCATTGACAATGACTTGGCCGGTGCCGCTGGCGGAATCAAAGTCCCTGCCTTGAATCGGAGCAAGTGCCAACACCGAAAAATAGTTTGGCTCGACCAAATAAACCTGCGCTTGAATGGTGCTGGTAGCGCCGACATTTGCATCCGCATTTGCGCGCCGGGCGGCGCTGACGCTAGCCGCATACTCTTGATAGCGCGCCACACCGGTGAAGAGCGTTTGCTGCGCGCTCAAATCAGTCGCATTCGCGCCAGCCAGTGCCATCGCATGGTCATCGGCGCTTTGTTCGTAAATGCGAACCAACTTTTCAGATTCGGGAAACGGCAGCGGCGTCAGCACCACTGCATTGACTATGGAATAGATCGCGGTCGTTGCTGCCAAACCTAAGCTCAGTGAAGCAATTGAAAAGCCCGCAAGCGCAGGCTTTTGCACGATGCGGCGTAAAATCTGGCCGAATTTGGTCACAGGTTGATCACTTTTGCTGGCGGGTTTGCCAAGCTTTTGCAAAAACTGCGCCAGTTTGAATTGCGCTAGCTTGTTTGCCGCTCCAGACGGCGCAAGGCCTATCTTGTCTTAATCAGCCCGCAGCGATTCCGCTGGATCAATGCGCGCAGCCCGGCGCGCGGGAATCATGCTCGCCAGTGACGCCGTGCTAACCAACACAATCGTCGCGCCAATCAGTGTCAGCGGATCACTGGTGGTAACGCCGAACAGAAACGCGCGCAACAACGGCGCTGCTATGGCGTACAAAACAAGGCCGGCAGCGATGCCGGTTGTCGTCAGCACCATCCCGCGCGCCGCGACTAGGCGCGTGATCCGCCTCGGGTCCGCACCCAACGCGACGCGAATGCCGAACTCGCGCTTGCGCAGTGCCACCATGTACGCCATCACGCCATAGAGCCCGATTGCGCCCAGCAATAAGGTGATTGCCGCAGCGACCATCATGAGCGCGAGCGTCAGTGCCAGAGTCGCCGTCGATGCGCGTACGACCTCTTGCATGCTCTGCACATCAAAGATTGGCACCGTCGGGTCTAGCTCGCGCACGACCTGCCGGATGGCAGGCACCAGCGCAGCCGGTGGGCTGCTCGAGTTCACGACCAGCACCATCGAAGGTCGCGGCGCAGGCTCCACGCTGGCATCAATGGGCACGACCTGGGGCCGATAGATCATTAGCGATGGCGCCGTTGCCAAGTCCTGCGTACGCACATCACCGACGACTCCGATGACATTGTAGCTCGGCCCGTTCGGCGCAAGCGTCAAGCGCTTGCCGACCGCGGTGACGCCGCTTGGGTCAGCAAAGAGGCTTGCTGCCGCACGCTGACTGATGATGATATCGCCGCTTTGTGCCACATCCAGGCGCTCAAAGTCGCGGCCGGCAAGCAATGGAATCCGCATTGCCGCGAAATAGCCATTGCCGACGACGTTTACCGGCAGTGACGGCGTTTGTCGCTCGCCTTCGATCACGAAAGTCTGTTGCAATGCCCAGCCAGCACCGAGTGGTAATTGGCCAGTCAGGCCGGCGGCGCGAACCGACGGCAATTGGCCCACCCTTTCGGTTAACCGGGCGTAAAACGCGACGGTGGCCGAATCCTGATAGCGCGCAAGTGGCAGCAAGATTCTAAGGGTAGTCACTTCCCTGGCATCGAAACCCGGCTGCACCTCGGACAGGCGATACGCCGTGCGCAGCAGCAAAAGCGACCCGACCGTGACCACCAGCGCCACGGCAATTTGAACGACAGTGAGGGCGCCCCGGAGTCGCTGACGCGACTTCCCCGTCGACTGGCCGCGCGCACCGTCATGCAACTTTTCGAGCAAGCGCCCGCGCCGAACGCGAACCGTCGGCACCGCGGCACATAGGATTGCCCCGGCGATTGTCACCAGCACAATAAAGCCCGCCGTTGTCCATCCGATACCCAGCTCCGCGAGTCTAGGAACATCGGCGGGGCCAAACACCACGAGCGCGCGGATTGCGCCGTAGGAAACCAGCAGCGCCAGGGCCGCGGCCGCGGCACCCAGAAGAAGCGCTTCGCTTAAGGTATGACTCGCAAGACGCAGGCGCCCAGCACCCAGCGCTTCACGAACGCTCAGTTCTAGCTGACGGCTTTCACTGCGAACCAGCATCAGATTCGCCACATTCGCCCAGGCGACGAGTAGAACCAGGCCTGCCGCTGCGGCCAGCATCCACAGCGTTCGCGCAATGCCGCTGGTGAGATCCTCGCGCAATGCCGTCACGACGGGCCTAGGTCTTACCTCAGCCAGCCACGTCGTTGTCGAGCCGCCTGATTGCAGGCGCGGAAAGGACTCTGCCACTCTAGGCAAAAGCGCGGCGAGTTCGTCTTGCGCTTGCTCGGCCTCCACGCCCGGCGCGAGGCGCGCCACCGCCGAATAGGAAAAGTCGTCCAGCGTGGCATTTTCCTTGTGCTTGACCGGAAGCCATAGGCGCGTGGCAGCTGTTGGGAAGCCAAACTGCGCGGGCATTACGCCGACAATCTGGCGCGACACGTCGTTGACGATCAGCGACTTCCCGATAACGTCCGGTGCCGCTGAAAAGCGTAGTCTCCACTCGGCCTCGCTTAGGATGACAGCGTCCGGGCCACCGCGAATCTCCTCCTCGGCGCTAAACGTGCGACCGAGCAACGGCGGCACTTGCAGCAGTGGCACCATTGACGCGCTCACCCAAGTCGCGATCACGCTCTGCGCATCGCCGCCTTCGCCGCTCGGGCGCACGTTGCTGCTGCCGGTTCTATGTAAGCCGACGCCAGCTAGGCGCTGCGCGTATCGCTGGTAGGTAAAATAAAGCGCTGGCGCATGGCTTATTTGGTTTCGGTCTGGCGTCTGCAGACTAACGCTGACCAGCCGATCAGCTTCCCCGTACGGCAATGGCGCAAGCAGCACGCCATAGACAATTGCGAACATAGAACCGACGGCGGAAACACCTAACACCAGGGAGAGGATTACCGTGATTGTGAAACCCGGTGTGCGTTTTAACGATCTCAATGCGTGTTTTATTGTCATTTGTTTACCGGTGCAGTCGAATCATCAGTGGAATCAGGCGGACATTCCTCACGTTTGCCCCATTCGCCCGCTAGCTCAGTTTCAATTGCCTCGATACTCGGCAACTGGTCGCGCAGCGCCTCTGGCAGCGTATGCGACAAGCTGTAGGTCGATAGTCCCAGCGGCTTCTGGATGTCGCTCAAGGCATATTCGGCGACGAGCCGATCTTTGCTCTTACACAGCAACAAGCCAATGCTGGGCGCGTCCTGTGTGCTGCGCAGTTTCTCGTCCACCGCCTTGAGGTAGAAGTTGAGCTTGCCAGCGAACTCGGGTTCGAAGTCCACGGTTTTCAGCTCCACCACCACATAGCAATGCAAGCGCACGTGATAGAAAAGCAAGTCGAGGAAAAACTCACGCTCGCCTACCTGCAGCGGCACTTGGCGCCCTAGGTAAGCAAAACCGGCGCCTAGCTCCAATAAAAACTGCGTGATGTGCTGCGTCAGCGCACTTTCCAGCTCGCGTTCCGTGTGTTCTTTGCTGAGCGACAGGAAATCAAATACGTACGGGTCTTTCAGTAATTGCGCTGCCAAATCTGACTGCACCGCCGGCAAGGTTTGCGCAAAGTTGGTAATCGCCTTACCTTCGCGCTGCCACAACCCGCTTTCGATCTGATGCACCAACACGCTGCGGCTCCAGCCATGTGCGAGAGTGTTTTTTGCGTAGTAAAGTGCTTCGTTGTGCTGCTTGCACTTCGCGATAATTGCAAGATTATGGCCCCACGGGATCGCAACCAATTGGGCAACAGCTTGTTGCCCAATTGCCGCTTCATGCCAATACACATACCACTGCCGAATGTATTTGAGGTTTCGTTCCGAAAAGCCTTTAATCTCGGAAAATTCCTGGGTCAAATCGACACTCAATTGGCCCAGAAAACCGCTACCCCAAGCGTGCTCGGCTTGGCGACGGACGATATCCGCACCTAGTTCCCAGTAAAACTCCAACAGCGCGGTGTTCACGCTCACTGCCGCCTTGAGCTGCACCTGCCGGAACCGACTTTTGAGCGTACTCAGCCAAGTGCGGTAATCGGGGGTTAAATCAAAGCTCATACGGCAAACCTGCGAAATTGGGTTTTTAGGTTAGCAAGAATTGAGGGTTTGACGTGGGCGTCAGCAAATACATTGTGGTTGAGCACCGTGCGGCGAAATCGTTATGATTAGCTTTCCGACAGAGCAAATCGCGTGTTTACCAGACTATTTAGAATGGTTACGCTGAAATTGCTATTCATTAAAAAGGTATAGACATGGCAAATGTCACGGGGAACCTGGACTCAAGAGAGCTAGCGATTGGCAGGTACGTCGACGTTTTAGTTGTCGGTGGCAACCGACCCAACGTTGGCACAATAAATTTTAACTTTTCGAATAATGTGGGGGTGCCAGGAATAATTACAAAAGTTTGTGATGACCTATCTCTTTTGATATCCGTAGGTGAATTGCAATGGACATTGCAACCCACCAATATTTCTCCAAGCATCAAAAATTGCCATTTTCGTTATGAAATCGTGGCAAATAAAAAATGATCCGAGTTTTGGTTTCATTCCTAACTTAATTTTTAAAAATACTAGGCGCACGGCTAAGCATAATCGCGCCGTAGGCTCAACAAAAAATCACTCCGGCGGCATTTGGCTAAAATCAGTGCCATTGAGAAAATGTAGAACGTTTGCGGAAGTCCACGTCGCTACTCCTAGCCCAAAGAAATCTTGATCTTGCGTCCAGATTGGCGCACCAAGAGCCCAGGCCGCCGCTAGCACTGGCCAGTCATCCAGGTCTCGCCGCTGCAGCAACAGACGGGCACTGTTTTCAAAAGGCAAAAGAATTGGTGTTTCAATGGGCTCAACCCAAGCGAGTAGCAGATTAATGGCTTCCGTCGTCGTCGGCCGAGCCTTTGCCATTAGCAACGGAGGTAAGTACTTGTGCGCATCGGCAAAACATACTTCTGGTGCAACAAAACGAACTTTGTCACGATACTGCTTCATTAACTCAAAGACTTTACTGCCCAGCACCGCACTAATCAAAATGTTGGCATCGACCACGAGTGGTCGCATCAATTATTTGCCTTAGCAATCAAATCTTTGGAAGACTTCGGTGAATTCCCAGCCTTGCGCGCTCGCTTGAAATTGGCGATCACCGCGTCTTCGTCCACACCCATCTCCGCAACAAACTCGCGCATGCGCGCCACCGCAGTCAAAAGTGCCGCATCTTGCGCTTCAGAAGGCGTGCGGCGTTTGCTGGGAATAAAATAACCCAGCACCTCACCGTGGCGCGTAATCGCCATGGGTTGATCTGATTCCGCTAAAAAATGCGGCAGATTGGCGCGGAATTCGCGTACACCGACTTCGATCATTTCTGCACTCCTGGTTTGCGCTTCATTGTGTACACAATAGCACGACGAACTCGCAACGAGGAATATATTTTGGACGCGGCCCATAGCTTGACACCCCCCTATTCAGGCAAACAAACCGCCCCGCCGTATACTTCGCCCCCCCGTTATCCTTTGCGCTCTTATCAGCGTCAATCCATTTTCTGAGCGCATTGAACCCCAAAGTTGGCTTCGTTAGCCTAGGCTGCCCCAAGGCGCTGGTGGACTCGGAACGTATTTTGACGCAGCTGCGGGTCGAGGGTTACCAAATCGTGCCTAGTTATAACTCCGCCGATATTGTGGTGGTGAATACCTGCGGCTTTATTGACTCAGCGGTTGAGGAGTCTTTGGAAGCAATCGGCGAAGCGATGGCGGAAAACGGTAAAGTCGTGGTGACCGGCTGCCTAGGCGCGCGCGCTGAAACCATCCGCGCGCGTTTTCCCGATGTGCTATCAATTAGCGGCCCGGCCGACTACGCCTCGGTGCTGACTGCCGTGCATAAGCAGCTACCGCCTAAGCACGATCCGTATCTGGATTTGGTGCCGCCTGCGGGCTTGAAACTAACGCCGAAACATTACGCTTATCTGAAAATTTCGGAAGGCTGCAATCACCGCTGCACGTTTTGCATTATTCCCTCGATGCGTGGTGACTTGGTCAGCCGCCCTATCGATCAAGTGTTGATTGAAGCGGAAAAGCTGGTCAAAGGCGGCGTGCGCGAACTGCTGGTGATTAGTCAAGACACTAGTGCGTACGGGGTGGACGTCAAATACGCCGAGGCGCAGTGGCGGGAAAAAACTTATCGCACCCGTATGACCCAGCTGTGCGAGGGTTTGAGCGAGCTTAGCCACCCGCTCAATCCGGTTTGGGTGCGCCTGCACTATGTTTACCCTTATCCGCACGTGGACGAGATCATTCCGTTGATGGCGGAAAATAAAATCTTGCCTTATCTGGATATTCCATTTCAGCACGCGAATCCGCGTATTTTGAAATTGATGAAGCGCCCCGCCGCGAGTGCGAAAAACTTAGAGCGCGTGCAGGCTTGGCGCAAGCTGTGCCCGGATTTAACGCTGCGCAGCACCTTCATTGTCGGTTTCCCCGGTGAAACCGAGGCCGAATTTCAGGAGCTATTAGACTTTCTAAGCGCCGCCGAACTGGATCGCGTGGGTTGCTTCAAATACTCGCCGGTGGTGGGTGCGAAAGCGAATGATCTGCCGGATCCAATCGCGCCGGAAGTTCAAAATGATCGCTATGATCGTTTTATGAAATTGCAGCAGAAAATTAGCGCTAAGCGCTTAAAGCGCAAAGTTGGACGCATCGAAACGATTCTGATTGATGAGGTGAAGGGTGCATCCGCAACCGGACGCAGTGCCGCTGATGCGCCAGAAATCGACGGCAAAGTTTTTGTGACCGGAATAACCACGCCGGTGCGGCCCGGACAATTCGTGCAAGTCAAAATCGAAAAAGCCGGCAAGTACGATTTGCACGGCGTAGTGGCTGCAAAAAACTAGCGTTACAGCGCGAACAATCGCGCCAAGTAGAAGCCGCTTTGCTTTAAAGTCGGTTGCATTGACGGCTGCGGCAATGAACTCCGATATGAAGACTGAAAAGACCCGAACGATTCGCGCGGCATTACTTATGCCACTGCTATTGGCAACGACACCGCTATTGGCCGAGCCCGATTACGCGGCGGCCATTCGCGCCGATTACGACGCCTCGCTCGGCAGCTTGTTCGAGCATTTTCATCGCAACCCGGAGCTGTCGTTTCGCGAGTTCAAAACCGCAGCGCGCATGGCGAAAGAACTTCGCGCTATTCCTGGCATTGTTGTAACCGAAAAAGTCGGTCAAACCGGCGTCGTCGGGGTGATGAAAAATGGCAATGGGCCCGTTGTGCCGGTGCGCGCGGATATGGATGGATTGCCGGTTTTAGAAACCTCCGGCCTCAGTTATGCGTCTACGGCGCGTCAGGTCGGGGTTGACGGCAAGGACTCACCGGTAATGCATGCCTGTGGCCACGATACCCACATCACCGCCATGCTCGCCACTGCCAAGCGGCTTGCCGCGATGAAAGAACGTTGGGCAGGCACGGTTTTATTTGTGGTGCAGCCGGGTGAGGAGGCGCTAACGGGTGCAAAAGCTATGCTCGATGATGGGCTTTACACGCGTTTTCCAAAGCCGGATTACGCGCTGGCGCTGCACGTAGGCGCAGAATTGCAAAGTGGGCAGGTGAGTGCTTCGGAGGGCGTGCAATATTCCTCGGCCGATAGCGTCAATATCACGGTGTTTGGGGTTGCCACGCATGGCGCTTCCCCACATCAGGGTAAGGATCCGGTCTATATCGCTTCGCAAATTGTTGTGGCATTGCAGGGAATTATTAGCCGCGAAAAATCACCGTTAAAAGCGGGCGTGATCACGGTTGGCGCGTTCAATGCCGGCAATCGCCCGAACATCATTACTGATCGCGCGGATTTGCAATTGACCATACGCGCGAATGACGAAGAAACGCGTGCGCAGCTGATTGCCGCCGTGCGTCGCGTCGCTGACGGCATTGCGCGCGCGAACGGCGTGCCGGAGGCATTGCTGCCGAAGGTGGAGGGTCATCGGCGGCACGCCGACGACGATCAACAATGCCGCATTGGCGAAGCGAATCAACGCCGCTTTTGTGCGCGATCTGGGTGCGGCGGCGGTAACGCCGTTTGAGCAAACCGGCATGGGTGCAGAAGACTTTGCTTATTTGGTGTCCAGCGATAGCCAAATACCGGGCTTTTACTTCGCGGTCGGCGGCACGCCCGCAGCCGCTTTTGAAGCAGAAAAAAATGGCGGCGCGGCGGTTTCCGGGCACCATTCCGGGCTATTCAAAGTAGAGCCAAAGTCGGCGATCGTTACCGGGGCAACGGCGATGACCGTGGCAGTGCTGGAATTATTAGGAAAGTAGTCAAAACGCTTATTCCCACGCCGTAACCCAGCCCTCCAAACACCAGCGCTGCAGCAAGCCCAGTGCCAATCCAGGCACAGTCTGTGCCTCGTGGTTTTCCTGCAGCGTTTCGCACAGCCCAGCAAAATCCAGGCCTGCGCGAAAATGCGCGTACGCTTGTGCTTCGTCCAACGTTAGGCAACGAAAACGCGTGATCTGTTCGTGATCGCGCCAAAGCAACCAATCGGCAGGCGTTTTGTTGAGATTGGGCGGATTCTGTTCGGCTTTCAACGCACGCCAAATCTCAACGCTATTCCATTGCACTGGGTGTAGGCGCACGCTGGGGTGAAACTGCAGGCGCAAGCTTGGCCAACGGTCGCTCGGGGTGCTGAGTAAGGTTTGCCAAGTGGCGAGTGGCGCATCAGCGGCATCAAAACAATCTAGTAATCGGCGCTCGAATTGGGCTAGCTCCACGGATTCTGGGTTTTCGCAAAACGGCGCGGTAATCTCCATGAAGCTGGGCAGTGAGGCGCCAAAATCACGCAAAGAACGCACCTTCGACGGATGCGCTGCGATGTAACCAGCGCAAAGTTGCTGCCAAAGTTCATCCCCCAAGTATTTGCCCAGCTGCACATGATCATTCTCTAGCGCCTCGCGCAGGCGTGCGCTGTAGGCGTTTTGATAGATCGCAAGCCCAAGTTCCGGCGTTGCCTTGCATCCCAATGCCAACGCCGGCATTACGTTTTCGCGGGGCGCACCGCGCATCGATGCTAAAAACGCTTTCTGCAGCTCGGCAAGCTGCGCACTCATGGCGGCGCAACCATTGGCTGGATTGGGTGGCTGGACCGTACTTGCGCATACACCGTGCGCGCTTGCGCCAGCTCAGCTAACAATTCCGGCAATGGCGGAATATGGTCGTCGCGCTCAATCATGGTGCTGACCGCGCCGAAGCGACGAATCGCTGCAGCATAGAGTTCCCAAACTGAATTTGGCACCGCGTGATCGTGCGTGTCGATCACATAATCGCCGTGCGTGCTATGCCCGGCTAAATGAATTTGCCAAACATGCTCAATTGGAATGCCCGCAAGATAATCCAACGGATTAAAACCGTGGTTGTGTGCGCTAACTTGAATGTTGTTGACATCTAGCAACAAGCGGCAGCCACTGCGTTGCGCAATCTCGGCGACGAACTGCCACTCGGGCATGTTTGAGCCAGCAAATTCTACGTAAGAGCTTAAATTTTCCAACAAAATTTCGCGGCCAAGAAAATCCTGCACCTGATTGACGCGCGCGACAACATGTTTAATCGCCGCTTCAGAATACGGCAGTGGCAATAAGTCATGACTATTTATGCCATCAATGCCAGTCCAACAAAGATGATCGGAAATCCAGGCCGGCTGGATCTCGGACGCAAGCTGTTTGAGCTTTTGCAAATAGTCTTCATCGAATGGATCACTGCCGCCAATGGACAGCGACACACCGTGCATCACCACCGGATAGCGTTCGCGTATGAACTCCAGGTTCTTACGCGGCTTGCCGCCCGCCACCATAAAGTTTTCGGAAATGATCTCGAACCAATCTAGCGCAGGCGGATGCGCCAAAATTTCGCCCAAATGCTCAGGCCGCAAGCCCAGGCCAAATCCTAAATACGGCCTGGGCTGCGTAGTCATGTAATTGACTTCAATGGCTGTGGCAGATTAGCCCGCAGTGCCACCGACAGCCTTACAGCTTGATGCTGGAATAGCGACAAAACCTTTGCCCTTGCAGCTGCCTTTACCTTTGCAAGCATTGTCTGCAGTTTTGCAGTCGTTGTGGCCTTTGCACATATTTGCGCCCATGCAATGCACAAAGCTCGAAGCGGAAGCGGTCGCTGTTTTGCCAGCGTCTACGGTTTTACCGCCCATATTTGCACACGTCGCTGCGGGTGCCAGCATGAAGCTTTGCCCGTGGCAGCTGGCTTGGCCTTTGCATTCATTGGTCGCAGACTTGCAATCGTTGACGCCTGCACAGGTATTCAAGCCCGCACAGTGCACTAATTCAACCGCATCGCTTGCCGCCACTTTGCTGTCGGTAGCGGCCGCCATTTCTGCGCTGTTCGCCATGCTGGCCGCCATCAATGCGAGGGATGCGCCAGAAAACTTAGAAAGGATATTGATGCTCATAAAAACGACTCCATTGATTGAGGGGTTGCTGCTGGGTACATCAATTTTGTTTGATAGATTACTGCGGGCTGCGGCGCGCAAGTCTAGCCCGCGGTCACAGTGCCAATCAGACCGTTGGCACGGCTGAAAACTTTCACCTTAGGTTTTCAACCCGTAAAAATGACCGCTAAGGGAGCTTTTACAAACTTGCAACTCGATACGTAAGATACTTCTTCACGCAAAATTGGCTTCAAAGAACTCAACGCCCCTTACCCCGAGTCAGAAGCCAAAGCACCACAATCCCGGCAATTGGAATTAAAACCAAGGCGGCGGTATTGAGAGACACCTGCTGCGATCTGTAGAACAAATAGCCACCAAAAATCGCCAGCGCTAGCGTTACTAATCCAACACCAATTAAAAACGCGCCGCCGGGCGGCAGTTTATCGAGCCGCTGCAAGAATGTTTTCATACGTGCTTCCAACTATCGACATAGCCCGGCCATTCGATTTTTTCAATGGTGCCTACATCCAAGGCGTCTCGGGTATCGATCATCACCGCGTATTCGTCGGTGGCTGCTTTGGGCTGCACTAACATTTTGCCCAACGCTTTTGGATGCGGCCCGTGCGTGAAGCCGCAAGGGTGAAAGGTGATCATGCCGGGGTGGATATTGTCGCGGCTAAAAAATTCGCCTCGGTGATAGAAAATCACCTCATCGTAGTCGTCGTTATTGTGGAAAAACGGCACTTTGATCGCACCAGGATCGGTTTCAAACGGCCGTGGCACAAAGGTACAGACGACAAAACGATTCGCCACAAAAGTGGTGTGTGCGGACGGCGGCAGGTGATAGCGGTGGCTCATCAACGGCCGAATATCTTTGACATTAATGCGCAGCGGGCATAAATCGCCGTGCCAACCGACCGCATCGAGCGGGTTGAATGGATACGTGATCGTGGTGATCTGATTGCGCCGCTTGACCTTGATTTTCCACTCGCCTGCGCGCTGGCGTTTAAAGCTGTCGTCAATTTTTGGCGCGTCCATCATCGCCGGATCAAAAATGGCGTGGGCGCCCACCAAACCTTTTTCCGGCAGCTGATAGCTCGAATTGGTCGCCTCAATCAACACCAAATCCATCGGCTTGAACGCATCCAAACGCCAAATCGTGCCGCGTGGAATGACAATGTAATCCCCGGCGGTGATCGCCAAATGGCCGTAATCGGTGAATAAATCGCCTTCACCGTTGTGCACGAAAATCAGCTCGTCGCCATCCGAATTGCGCACCAACTCGGTCATCGAACCTGGGCAGCGCCAACTGCGCATTTTCACGTGCGCGTTGTGCAAAATGAGTGTGGCATCCCACGGGCTGATCGCTTCGCCAACAATTTTATTAGTGTCAAACGCGCGCGGCTTGAGCGGCCCTTCCATCGCAGACCAACCGGTCGGCGGCTGTTGGTGATACATGAAACTGGCCGGGCCGAAAAAGCCTTCCTTGCCTAACTCGCGCTCAAAAGTGTTGTTGGGCAGATCTGCATGCGCTTGGCGCGAAGCATTGCCTTCGACTCTAGAGTGGCTAAACCAACGCTTGGACATCGCGGATTCCTCAAAACAGTAAAAATGATGCGCTGGAGAATACTTGGTTCAGTGTGCAAATGGGTTTAACGTAGGCGCTTGCGGTGCGGAGTTTTCCATGACGCTGGAAGGTCGTCATTGCGAACGCAGTGAAGCAATCTCAAAGCGCCACGACTTAAAAACGAGATTGCTTCGCTTCGCTCTCAAAGACTAGGTTTATGGTTTCTATAAAGACGCTTTGTTGGCTCTCAACGAAAAATCCTAATGCCCCGGCAGATCGCCCCAAAGATATTTATGCGCCTGCAGCTGAAACCGCACTGCCAGGCGATCAGCCAAAATCCAATCGGCCAAGTCCTTCGGCGCTAGTTGCTTAAAACTGGCGGAAAACAGCACTTCGCACCGCGCAAATAGCCTGTGCTCAGCGATAAACGCTTTCGCCCAGTCAAAATCGGCGC
>JAYVAQ010000438.1:0-11418 GCA_043750875.1 Rhodanobacteraceae bacterium | reverse complement strand
GCGATCGCAAGTTTGGCCCCTGAGGGCGGTCCGGGCCAATGCTGGGGGGTAGACGGCAACACCACGCTTGGGGCCATACAAAGAGTCGGCGTTACCGATAACACGGCATCAACCTTTCTAAACATCGTAAATGGCGACTCGAATCTGTACCTGCGTGGCACCGGTGGTTTGGAGCAGGATGGCTCTAGTGCATTGGGCGATAACGCAGCCGCTTGGAATGGCTCAAGCGCTGCTGGTGCTGGAAGTTTCACGGTGGGTCGTGGCGCAACGGGTGCAGGTGGCACGGGTTCGTTTGTGTACTCTGATGCTGTAGATGCCATTGGCAATTCCAATGCAGCTGGTCAGTTTTTGGTTCGCTCCAGCGGCGGCATCGGGTTCAACGCAGCACCCAACGCTTTTTACGACTTCACGCTTGGGCGTCGGCCTGGTGCTGATGCAGACAATACATTCGGCATGTTGACCGCGAGTTCATTCGCTACGATGTCGCTTATTGATTCAAGAGGACTCATGGGTTTTTTTGCGCCGGGCGGATTTAACTTTAGTTTCGGGGCCAACGATGGACTGGGTGTCAACACGTCCACATTTGGGGCCGAACCCGATTTCCGCTTCGCAGATGTGGTCATCAAGAACTCATCGGGCAATCCGAATACGGATCTCAACATCATGAACTCAACGAATCGCGGCTTTGCGATGGCCTCCGTTCCCGGCCCGGCAAACCCAAGTGGCGGCTTCTTCCAGGGTTCGTTCTATCTGCAAGAAATTAACGCACAAACTGCCGGCGCAACCCAGTTCAACGCCTTTTTTATTCGCCAAGAGAACGGCGTGATCACCATGAACCGAACCACGCCAGCGATCGGCGCGGCGGCATTTCAATTGGGAACACTGTGTACCGGCCCAGTTTGCCTCAACAACGATGGCAACGGTGCCTATTTGTCGACCGGCGGCACGTGGACCAACTCCTCCGCGCGCGCAAGCAAAACCGGATTCGCACCGATCAATCCCATGTCGATCTTAGACAAAGTAGTGGCGATGCCGATCACCACTTGGACCTATCGAAATGCGCAAGCCGAAGGCATGCATATGGGCCCGGTTGCAGAAGATTTTAAAGCTAGCTTTGGCCTCGCCGGGGATGGCAAATCCATCGGCACCGTTGATGCGGACGGCGTGGCTCTGGCGGCCATTCAAGGCCTAAACCAAAAGTTGGAAAGCGAAAATGCGGCGTTGCGCGCGCGACTAGAAGCCATTGAAGCGAAGTTGGCGGACTAAGCGGATTGACGCCCTTGCAACCTAGTTAAAGGGCGTCATGCCGAGATCGCTTTGCTTTTGCTGATTTCAGCAATGTATTGCAAAACTACAAGCCAGTGCAAAACGCATTGGTAACGATCACGCCGTAAGCTAATTGCGTCAAATATTGCAAATCTAACGAAACTAATCTGAGAGATGGTGATGAAAAAATTTTGCTTTGCTTTCGCAGCATTATTGTTCCCCTTGATGTTGTTCGCGGATGCCACCGAACCCGCCGCCGATCTTCCAGGATCTAGCGACCCGATCGGTATTGCGCGCTTTACCGGCAGTAAAATTGTCGCGTTCGAGCATAAGGCCTATGACGAATATCTATTTGCCACCGGCCCTTTAGAGCCGATTGCTGACACCGAAGCGCGCGATGGTGCGAACAATCAGGTATTTGAGTTCAAAGCTAAGCAAACGTTGGAAGGCGCGCGTACGCGGCTGATTTACCTTCTTCCACCAGATCGCTCGCCGCTCGAAGCCTTGCGCGGCTACGAGCAAAGTTTGCTCAGCATGAGCGCGGTCAAGCGCTTTGAATGTGCCGCAGAGGGTTGCGGGGGTGATGCCAGTGCAAACTCTGATGATGGCGGCGGTCGGCAAGGGCTGGCGATGAAACTATGGCCCGGCAGCCGAGTGGTGGCGGATGATTTTTCTAACCGCTTTTGCGCGCAGACCGTAACGGTGTTGGACCAGCGCTTTGGTGCGTTTGAAATTCCCGGTAAGGCATTCGTGCAAGTGCATGCGTATTTGGGCCAAGATACTGGCTACTGCAAAGCCTTTGATAATCGCGTGCTTGTGACCGTCGACGTGCTGGCGCTAAAAGCGCGCGAAGAAAAAATGCAAATCATCAGCGCCAATGAAATGAACACCGCAATCACCAACACCGGGCGCGTTGCGATCTATGGCATTTTGTTTGATACGGGCTCTAGCGTGATTAAGCCCGAATCCAAAGCCGCACTGGATCAGATCGCGGCGTTAATGCAGCAAAATCCGAGCCTAAAGTTGCACGTGGTCGGCCATACCGACAACCAAGGCAGTTTGGACAGTAATTTCGCCTTGAGCAAAGCCCGCGCAACTTCAGTTTCAGCGGCGTTGAGCAGTCAATACGCTGTCCCCGCTGCACGACTTAGTAGCAACGGCGTAAGTTCTTTAGCACCGGTGGCGAGTAATAGCGACGACGCTGGACGCGCGAAAAACCGGCGAGTGGAATTGGTGCCGTTTTAGGCATCAGCGTTCGTCAAAGGCTGCATTTCTGGGACTTTATAAAGCGGCGGAAAAAATGTCCCATCTCAACTAGCTTTTGCGTAACCGCCTTTGAACCCATTGTTTAAAGGCGTTTTTATTTTGAGTCTCCGAACTATTGCAATGCTATTGCTGGCAACCAGTCGAAGCGGCCTTCCCGTGCGCGTACTGCCGCTCGCGCGCTTGAACGCGGAAATGTACGCCGCTGTGTCCGCAACTCAAGCATCCGCATGCCTCGGCGCACCTGCGTAGTCGGCGTTTGCTAAACTTGTGCTCATGAACCCCAAACTGGTCCAGCTATTCCGCGAAGCTTTCGACTTGACCAGCGCGGACGTGCCATCGCGCTCAGCGCCACCGCAGCCGACCGAACGATTGCACGTAATAATTGACTCCAGCCGTCTGGCCCTGACGAATTATTTTTTTTTAGCGGCTTTCTTTTTCGCGTCATTTTTTCTTACTTCCTCATAACCTGCCGATCACGGCAGTTCCTTTGGAGTTTCATCATGCGTTTTTTAGCCCTGATACTGTTGCTGTTATCCCAATTTGCGCGCACCGCCGATTGGGATCTAGACCCTGCTTTTGGCAATGGTGGCCGCCAAACAACTGCTTTTGACGCTGGCGGCCCGCTGACTGATCGTATTGTCAAAATTCTGCGCTACCCTGACAACCTTGGCGGCAAATACGTCGCCGTGGGCAGTGCCAGTTTGGCGGGTGGTGGCATTGGTATTGCGCTCGCGCGTTTTAATGCTGATGGCACGCTGGACACGACCTTTGGCGGTTTTGGCTCTGGCCCTGGCAAAGTGCTTAAAGATGCCTGTATGACCGAGGTCACACATGCCGCGTTTGATTCCAACTTCCGCATCATCGTTGTTGGCAGCACCAGCTGTTCTGGCAATGCCACCGCGGATGCCGCCGTGGTGCGCTTCACCGCAACTGGGGCTGATGATCCGAGCTTTGCCGGCGACGGCGGCATCAATGTCAAGTTTCGGCCCAGTTTCGACGTCAATGATTTTGGCGGCGCGGTATTAGTGCTAAGCGACGACAGCATATTGATCGGCGGCAATGCCGCAGGCAATTCAGCCTACGTGCAAAAAGTTTCGGTCAGTGGCGTGGTCAGCGCGCTGGCACCAGCGCAAACGAATTCAGGGGCCAATGCTAGAAAAATCGTCGACGTAAAACTGGGCCAGTTCAACAGTAGTTTTTGGCTGATCTCAGAAGTGGAGCAAACGCTTAATCGCCCCGGTGCCATATGGAAAATTAATAATGCCACGCTGGGCAATGACACCGCCTTTAGCAGTTTCGGCGGTGAGAACGATCTGGTTGTGTCCTCGAATGGCGGCACCTTTGCCAGCTGCGGGGAGGGCCCTGAGCACCGAGTTTCCTCACTGGTGCGCTTTGGTACGCGAATTTATGCGGTGGGGTTCACAGCTAGTTCGGTGAGCAGAAGTTTTATGGTGGGTTTTGGTGAAAACGACGGCAGTGTTCGCACCTATCGCTGCTTGGAATCCGGCACCACGCCGGTCAATTTCACCGCGCTTGCAGCGGAAAGCTCCGGTGATGCGGGCGGTTCGATCTATTTGGCGGGATCTTGCGGCGCACCTGAGAATTTTTGCCTCTGGCGCACGGTTAGATCCGATGCAGGCAGTACCAGCTTTATTCCAGACAATAGCTTTAACGCCGGCGTTCCCGTAAGCGTTAGCTTTAGTGCGGGTGCCGGACAAGCGCCGCAAAGTGGTGCCTACAGCATGGTGCGTCATGGCAATAAAACCGTGCTTGCCGGCCTGCGGGTATTCAATTTAGCCAGCGGCGATTTTGACTTTGCGCTGGCGCGTTTTGGTCCAGACAACCCGAATATATTTCAGAATGGGTTCGAGTAAATTGATGCACGAACAGGCGGGCCGACATTTCTCGACGTACATTGCCCCGATCCGGCCATGCGCGTGGAAATTGAAGGCTTGTCGGTAAATCCTTCCAAGCCCCGGGCCAGCACATTTATCGTGCAAGAAGTTCTGTAGGTATTTCCGCAGTGGGTGAGTGTTGATGGAACGCGCAATTTGATATTTTCTTTGCGCGGTTTTGAAGCCGTGGCGGTTGGCATACGTCAGGGGCGCTGTAACAGTGAAGAATTGACTAAATGTATAGTTGACTATACATTTAGACATAAATGTTGACTGATTTTTCCATTCCCCGCTTTGCCACAGCTGCCGCAAAAGAACGATTGGCCGGATTTCCGGTGCTTACTATAACCGGCCCAAGGCAGTCTGGAAAAACTACTCTAGCGCGTCTGCTCCGTCCTGACTTGCCTTACTACAGCTTGGAAGACCCAGACACGCGCGCGTTTGCCATCGAAGATCCACGCGCATTTTTGCGACGCTGCGCGGACGGCGCTATTTGGGATGAAGTGCAACGTGCGCCGCAGTTGCTGTCGTATTTGCAGGCGCATGTCGATCAAGATCGCCGCATGGGCCGTTTTATCCTCACCGGTTCTAGTCAATTCGCGCTGATTCAAGGCGTAACCCAAAGTTTGGCAGGGCGTACCGGCTTGCTCACGTTATTGCCTTTTTCCTTAGGCGAACTACAAGCGGTGGCGCGCGCGCCGACGCAAATAGATACACTTTTGCAACAGGGTTTGTTCCCGCCGATTTATGATCGCCCGGTGGCCGCTGCGTCTTGGCTGCAAGATTACTTTGCTACCTACGTCGAGCGCGACGTGCGTGCGCTGGTGAATATCAAAGATCTCGCAGCATTCCAACGTTTTCTACATTTGTGTGCGGGCCGTGTCGGCCAACTGCTGAACGTCGCCAGTTTAGCGGCGGACACTGGCATTACCCGCGTGACCGCCGAAAGCTGGCTTAGCGTGCTGCAAGCGAGCTATGTGATTTTCTTGGTGCAACCTTGGTTTAGCAATATCAGCAAGCGCTTGATCAAAAGCCCAAAGCTGTATTTTTGTGATGTGGGCTTAGCGGCGTGGCTGCAGGGTATACGCCATAGCGAGCAACTGCGTACGCACCCGCTACGCGGCCTGCTTTTTGAGAGTTGGGTGATGACCGAGCTACATAAAATACAGTGTAATCAAGGGTTAAAGCTGAGTCTGTACTTTATGCGCGATCAGCAAGGGCATGAGGTTGATGCAGTGATTGAAAGCGGGCAGCAGCTGCATCTGATCGAAATAAAGTCGGGTGAAACCATAGCCTCGGACTGGTTTACGGGCTTGGAATATTGGCGCGCTGCTTTGAAGGGTGACAAGGCTCAGGGGGCGATCAAACCGTGGCTTATATACGGTGGCGCAACAGCACAAACTCGCAGTGCGGCAGAGGTGTTGCCGTGGACGGATTTGCAGCCGCTATTGAGTGTTACGGATCAAGCAATTGCGCCTTAAAGAGATTAATCCGCTAGCGGCGTATGGCTACGCTAATCGGTTTAGAAATTTGCCGCACGCATAAATATATTGCGCCCTGCAGATTTAGCTTGGTAAAGCTTGTCGTCCGCGCGTTTTAGGATGCTTTCCACCTCGTCCGTCACATGACCAAGCGCAATGCCAATACTGGTGGAAATGTGGAGCCCATGCTCGTTGAACGTGATCGGAGCAGCCGTATTTTTCAAGATTGTGCGGGCAACTTCATCGGCTTCCTCAGCGGCATGCAGCCCTTCCAACACCACCACGAACTCATCGCCAGCGATACGGGCGGCAGTATCGGTTTCCCTAATGCTATTTTTTAGGCGCAGGGCAAATTCCCGCAGCACGGCATCGCCACCGGCGTGGCCAAAACGGTCATTGATCGCTTTAAAGTTATCTAGATCAAGAAACAATACCGCTAGCGTGTGGCCCGAACGCCGGCGGCGCGCCAATGCCGCATTTAATATCTCGTAAAGCGCTGCGCGATTCGCCAGTGTAGTTAATGAGTCGACGCGCGCAAGCTGCACCAATGCCGCTTGCGCATGCTTCAATTTAGTTGCGTCTTGCATCATCACATAGATGCCAATTACTGCGTGCGTTTCGTCGAAATCAGGCACTGCGTGGCCTTTGATATGGCGCAATTTGCCCAGATTTTCGACATCTACCTCGAACTCCACACGCTTACCACTAAATGCACTGGCCAATTTTGGTAATAACAGCTGGTAGTTTGCCTCACCACTAATTTCACGCACCGGGTGCCCGGTAATCTCGCTGATTGGCCGCGCCAACCAGCGTGCATGCGTGGCGTTGTTATATTGATAAATATGCTCGCGGTCGATATAACAAATTACCGCAGGCAAATTGTCGGCGATCAAATTTAGCCGGCGCTCACTCGCTTTTAACTTGAGTTCGATCTGCTTTTGTTCGGTTAAATCAAAGGTTAACTCATGAAAGCCAAGCACCTCACCATTGGGTGCGCGATCCGGAATGTAGTCGGCGTGATAGTAATAGTGGCGATTTCCCACCATCGTTGCGCCGCCAAACCGCACCTCTTCGCCGCTTAATGCGCGGGCAACATAGCCGTTAACCTGGTTATAAATACTGTTTCCCAAAACACTTTGCAGCGTTTGCCCAGGGATCGCTTTGCTGGTGCCGAACGTGCTGGCAACTTTTGCATTGCAAAATCGATAGCGTTGATCACGGTCGACATAGGTGATCAGCGCGGGCAAACTGTCAGTAATGGCGCGAATTTGCTTCACGCGGTTCGATAATTCTTGCTCAATCTCGCGGGTTTTGCGGTGCGCTTCAAATAAGCGCATGACCACAATTGCAAGTTCACTCAGCGAATTGCGCTGCCCATCGCTGAGCACTCTAGGCTGGCGATCAATGACGCACAAAGTACCTAGCTTGTAGCCAGTTTCCGTTTGCAATGGGTGCCCGGCGTAAAAGCGAATATTGGGATTCCCCAGTACCAACGGGTTGTCAAAAAAACGCGAATCGCTCAGGGTGTCGGGTACTTCAAACAATTCGGTTTGGTGAATTGCATGCGAGCAAAAAGCAATATCACGCGGGGTTTCACGTGCATCCAAGCCCCAATTCGCTTTAAACCACTGCCGATCTTTGTCGACTAAACTAATCAGCGCGATCGGCGAGCCAGTGATTGAAGCAGCAAGCGCGGTAATAGCCTGGAATACCGCTTCATGCGGCGTATCCAAAACATCATAGGCAATTAGCGCTTCTAAGCGCGCCGTTTCATCGGGTGTTAATGGTGCAACGATTGCCATTTTTAACGACCGAGGTTAGGTTTAGCCTGCACAGCGCAGCGGTTACCGAAAGCCAGCGCTACATTACGGTAACGCTATTGCTTACGCACAAAAAACTTGTGTAAAAGTTGTGAAAAACGTTAGATTGTTACGCGGCGGAAGTAAATGAAGTCTTTTGCGGGAAAACCGTAGCAAGCACGGTCAGGAAAAAGAAAACAAAAGCGATGAATTAGCCAAGAAACGTGACGGAAGTCTCGTTTTTTTTGGTTTTAACGTAGACTCGAACAGATTAATACCTATCGTCTAATCCATCTGGGGCGTTTGTGGACTTTTTGCCTTTTTCAAAACTAACTCAGCTCAATATCAGCCCGCGCGT
Source organism: Rhodanobacteraceae bacterium (assembly GCA_043750875.1). Lineage (GTDB taxonomy): Bacteria > Pseudomonadota > Gammaproteobacteria > Xanthomonadales > SZUA-5 > JANNYA01. Next base: position 3,353 of record JAYVAQ010000438.1, on the reverse strand, counting down.
GCGCAATGTGCTTGAGGCTGCGTACCAACTTTGCTGGCGTGAGTTGGAGCAGGGCATCAAGCGCACCTTGGACGAATATGAGCGCGAGTTATTTCGCAACGCGGAAAAGGCGGCAACGAATGACTTACAAAACCGTTGTTTTGAAGCCTTAAAAACAGTTCGCAAGTCTAATTCAGTCATTTTGATTGCGATGCGCAATGATTTTCAGCGCGGCATGCTGGCGTTGCTGCAGCCCGAGCGCCTGCCTAGCGCTGGCAAGGCGCAAGTGCAGAATAATTTGGCGCTGGTAGATAACACGACTTTGGAGCTAGAGCTGGCGATGAGCGAGCTTGCCGCCAAAGCTGAAATCAAATCCAGTCAAGCCCTGACCTACGTAGCGATTCGCTTTGCCGTGATTACCGGCGGTGCGCCGGTTGCGGTGGAGCAAATTCCGGTCGGCCCGCATCGAATACTGGCCGCGCTCGTCGTAGCACTCTCTGAAGTTGAGCTTTCGATGCCGGTCAAAGTCGGGCTATTGCGCACCTTCGATAAACTCGTGTTGGTGCGGATGCCCGAGTTACTTGAAGCGATCAATAAGCAATTTGGCGAACAGCGCGTATTCGCGCATCTAAATTTGGGAATTGCTCGCAAACTTGATGCGAAAGAGCCGGAAAAGTTGCCAGAGAAGTCAGAGAATACGCACGCGCCAGAACTGACCCGCGACGTTGAGAATGACAAACAGTTGTTCGGGCCAGAACCGGATCGGCACGAGTATCGACATGTATCCAATTCTTTGAAGCAAGCAGCGCCGCAGCAAGCTAACCATTTAGAACCGCCGAACGTGGCGAAAGCACCCGAAAATTTGGATCCGTTTGGGCTGGCGGCACTCGCCTCAGCATTTTCCTCGAACGTCGGATTTAACGCCGCACAAAACACCCGGCACGAGCAAACTCCGCATCAGAAAACCGCGCTTGAGCAAATCCCGTATGAGCAAATCCCGTATGAGCAAATTCTAGCGCCGTCGCATGCAACGCCGCGAAGCCGTGCACCTGCGCTGTCGGAGCGTGCGACTCGAGCAAGCGAGCCTAGCGGCACAGACGAAGTTGCCGACCAGGAACTATTTACCACCTTGCGCGAGCTGCTGGCGGGCAGGCGCGCAGGCCAAGGTGCCGGAAGCTCTGGCGCGGACTATGGCAACCAAGTTGGGCCCGACGCACCAATCGCCACCGTTGATGATGTGCAATCAATCCTGACCGTGTTGCAGACCCAACCAGCTGCCCCGGTGATGATAGGTGGCCGCTGGAAGTCACGCCGGGTTGCGGATATTAAGCAAGACATGATCGGCCAGTTGCGGCAAATGCATGGCGGGCAAACGCCGAAGTTAGAGCAAGAAACTTCCGACACGCTAGATTTGGTCGGGATGCTTTTTGATCACGTCTTAGCCGATTCCAAGCCCAGCAGCACAACACATTCCCTGTTGACTAAACTGCAAGTGCCGATTTTGAAAGTCGCGATCAAAGACAAGAGCTTTTTCAGCAAACGCAACCACCCGGCGCGCCAGCTTCTGAACTCCATTGCAGAAAATGGCATGTTTTGGGCCGATGGCGATGATGTCGACCAAGTGCTGGTCGAACGTATGCAGATGGTAGTTGATCGGATAACCGCCGATTTCGACAGTGATGTCGGCGTTTTTGAAACCATGGTGGGCGATTTGGGGCGCCATGTCACCACGGTTCAGCGCAAGGCGGAAGTTTCGGAAAAACGCTACGTTGAAGCGGCAAAAGGGCGGGAGCGTTTAGAAGTTGCGCGCAAAAGTGCAGCCACGTCAATTGACGGCTTTGTTAAAGGCCGCATGTTGCCGCCGTTGGTCACGCATCTTTTGGAAGGGGCCTGGGCTGACGTGTTGGCACTGACGCAGTTGCGCCATGAGGTCGATTCGCCGCTGTATCAGGAGCGCTTGGAAGTGGCGGAGCAGCTGGCTGGCTGTTTTGATTTAGATCATCCGGTGAGCAAAGAGGAGTTCCTTGAGCTCAAGCCGGTTTTAGAAGAAGGCATGAGCCTAGTCGGCTTCCATGGCCCCGAAATTGAGCGCACCTTAAACGCGGTAGCCGAACTGGTCGTAGAAGGCGATGCGCTGGTGCCTAGCTTGGAGCCGGCGGAAGAGCGCGAAGTCACCGAACTGGTGCGCAATAAGGCGCGCATTGGCCAAGATCAGGATGCGCCGAAAACGCAGGAGCATGCGGCAGCACTAGAGAAAAAATCGATTTTGGCGCATTTGCGTAAAGAGGAAAAAGCCGAGCTCACCGTGAAAGAGCAGCAAACGCTGGATCGCTTGAAGCAAATGCCGTTCGGAACCTGGTTTGAGTTTGTCATCAACCAACAAGGTGATATCGCGCGACGCAAGTTAAGTTGGTTCTCGCCGGTGACTGGCCGCTGCTTATTTGTGAACTCGCGTGGCGCGAAAGTCGCAGAAAAATCAATGGACGAGATGGCACGCGATTTGGTACGCGGCAACGCCAAACTGTGGGAGCCACAAGCGGAAAGCATCATTGACCGAGCTTGGCGTTCAATTAAAGATAAAATGAAATCGTGGACGCAAAGCGATATGAGCGCCAGTGAATTGGCGTACGCCGGGGGCGACAAATAATGGCCGCACATAAGCGAAAATCGGTGCGCAAACGCGTCAACCAAGTGATGATGGTAACGGATGCGTTCACCGGCGAAGGCTTCGGGCGCATCGGCAACTTAAGCAATGATGGCATGATGCTGATCGCGCCCAAGGCGCTCGCCGACGAACATTATTTTCAGCTGCATTTTACGCTTCAAGCCCCGGGATTCGTGCCGCACAAAGTCGAAATTGGCGTGCAATGCCTTTGGTGCGACCCCGCGCGCACCGCGAACACCTTTTGGGTGGGCTGCAAAATCATCGACATTAGCTTAGCTGACCAAGCGATGCTGAAAACTTGGGTGACGCAAGCGGAAGAAATTGTTCCCTAACAGCCCGATGGCGTGTTTTTTCAGGCTGAATAGAAAGTCAAACAGCTTCTTTAGCAAGGATTAATTCAGCCGCGATATCGCCTGATAGACGGATACCCTGGCCCCAAAGGTTTTGCCGCAATGATTCGTTCCTTAATAATTTCTGCAAGCATCAGCCTAGTCGGCGTGAATTCAACGATAGCGCAAACGCTACCGGCCTGGGCGAATGTGGTGCCAGTTGAAGTTCCTGAGTGGAAAACCAGCGATGAGGCGGGTAATTGTCAAAATATTCCGGGCACGACGCAGGTTAGCTGTCGTTACTTTTCCGGAGCAAATCCAGAAGACATCACCTTATTGGATGGCGCAGCGAATCGCCCCGGGCTGCAATTAAAGCGCAC
>JAYVAQ010000437.1:0-6257 GCA_043750875.1 Rhodanobacteraceae bacterium | reverse complement strand
GCGCTGCCGCCACCCAATTGAATTTGCGCGAAAAAACGACTGATTACCAAGCCGCGAAAAGTTGAAGCTGGTGCACTGAAGTTGTTGCTAAAGGTATCCAAGCCGTTTTGTTGGCTGCCAAAGCTGGTTCCCGGAACGATTTCGATTTTCAAAGTGCCGTTCAAGCCGCCTTGCGCTGGCGTGTTGGTATTCGCCAACGCGCCGGGCTGCGTGTAACCATCAATTACAACCGATTCCGAAATTGCCGGCAGTGCCGTGTTGCCAACGCTAATTCGCCAGTGCTGTGTTGCGGCCTGAAAGCCAGGGTCGGATTGCGGAATGTTGAAGACGATCTCGTCTACAGCGGGGGTGGCATTGGCCGCGTTCAACGCACCACGCAACGAGCAATCGTTGGTACTTGCGTCAATGCAGGCGCTGAAACTCGCATCGGCGGTTGTATCTACGATAAAAGTTGCAGCCGTGCCCATTGACGCAAGTAGGGCAAGCACGATGCCGAGCATCGTAGGCCCTATAAAAAGAACTCGTTTCATAACTGGATCTCCGATTCAATACCATTGCGAAAAAGTGGGGGTGGTAACTCGCGTAGCTGGCGCTCCAGCGCACCGGCGTCACACAGTGCGCTGCCATCGCATCGCCATCGATAGGCGCAGACTTGCCGCGGGCGTCCCGCGATAAGCAACCCGACGCGGCAAACCGAACACAATAGGAATCGGGGCGACAGAATATTACCGACTAGATTGTTTCCGTCGCGTTTGAAAATACTCCATTTACACTTCGCAGGCGCATCTACCGACATGATCCCGACGGGGTTGCTGCAGCTTGATCTTCAAAGCCACTGTTTAATATCGATTCGCCTAGGGTTGGCGCAAACTCGCTGGTATTCCCCATTGCATCAACGGCGGTTGCGGTCAGCGGCAAATAGCTGCCCAAAGCTAGCGTGTCTAAGCTCAATAATTGCTGCGCTTGCGCTGCCCCAATCGTTGCATCGGCAAGGAATGCATCGCTGCCACCGCCGCAGCCAGCGCGATAAAAGTTCACCGTGATCGGGTATGTCGCGTTTGCCGTAGCGGTATCAACGCGATAGCCAAGCAGGGTTGACCCCACTGTGGGAAGTGTAAGTTCAGGAAAATTTTGAAGGCGATTAGCACCTTCATCGGCATCGTTTGCGTCATTTGCGGTACTACCGGTATTGTTGCCCACAGCGTTATCAAAGGCCGGACCTTGATTGCCGCGATATCGATTGAGAGGTGTTTCCTGGCCATTGCAGCCAAACACCGCCACCCCGGAGCTGGCGCTGTAAGCGATCAAATTGGCCTCGCCTGGTGCCGTGCCGCCAAGCATAAGCGCACAACCGGTCGCGGATATTTCAATGCTTGAGCCACTGCGTTGCAAATCATTGCCTAGCGCGCGTGTTCCGCTGACATCGGTGCCAAAGTAGTTGCCCAAGACTTGCGTGTTGGCAAATACGCCTGCATTACCTGTGGTACGAAATAGCATCACTTGCGCGCTGTGGCCGGAAAGCACGTTGCGCGCGTCTGGGTCAGCGCCACCAATCAGCGTATTGCCAAAGCGAAACGACAATAGCCCAACTGTGTTGCCGATCACTGAGGTACCTGCAGCGTTGGTACCGATTAAATTGCCCTGAATTCTTACAGACGCGAGCGCATTGCCACTGGTGCTCATCGCGAAATTAAGTCCGCTGAGCAAATTGCGCTCGCCTGCAGCCGTGCCGCCGACGACGTATGAGCCATTACCGGCAAAAATTATGCCGTTAGATATCCGCTGGGTGCCGCTTAACAGCGCTGCGCTACTGCCGGTAACGTCAGTACCCAAATAACATCCTTCGATACGATGTGCGCCATCGCCGCTTAAAAATACTTGCGCGTCGCGATAGCCATTGATTACTAAGCCGCGCAGCACAGTGGCGCTATCGCTGTTAAGCAGAAATGCAAAGTTTGCGTTGCCAATTGGATTGGTCCCACGAATCTCAATCTTTAAGGTGCCATTCAAGCCGCCTTCTGTGGGCGAGTTTGTGTTGGCATTTGCACCGGGTTGCGTATAGCCATCAATAATCACCGACGGTACAGGGCTTGGCAGCAGCGGGCCGTCTGGCACACTGATGCGCCAGTGCTGCGTGGCAGCTTGATAACCCGCATCTGACTGCGGAATATTGAAATGAATTTCGTCAGCGGCGGGTGTGGAATTGGCGGCAACAAGCGCGCCGCGTAGCGAACAATCGTTCGCAATCGCCGTCTCGCACGCGCTCAAGCTCACGTCGCTGGTGGTATCAACCACGAAGGTTTCGGCGAAGCCACTAGGCGCATACATGCCAAGCAGTACTACTATGCAAAGTTGTTTCATGACTGCACCTATGATTCAAAACCATTACGAAAGAGCGCGGCCGGCAGCTCGCGCAGTTGTCGCTCCACTGCACCGGCGTCACACAGCGCGCTGCCATTGCCATCGCCGTCGATAGGTGCTGGCATATTGCGGGCGTCCTGCGCTAAACAATTTGTACCGCCACGATCAATGACTGGGCTGCCTAGTTGCGGCAAAAACGTAATGAGGCGACCGCGATAATTGGCAAACTCACCTAAACCGAAGTCTGCGAAAGTCGAGGCATTCGCGTCACTGGCCGCGTTCAAACCACACCCGAGCGGGCCAATATTACCGCCTAGACTGATGATGTTCGAAAGTGACGAGACGCAGGCGGTGCCAGCGCGCGCCCAAATAAGGGAACGTTGGACTTCAACTCGCATAGTGCCGCCCAATTGCAGGGTGCTGCCGCCAGTGCTGGCAGAGGCGCCCATGAGCGTGCTGCTATCGATAAACCCGGTACTGCCATTGCTCGAAGAAAACGCAAAATCGCCGCCATTGCCGTCAGTGACGGTGTTATTTGAGGTGGTGATGTGGCTCAGGGCAGGATTGATAACAGAACTGGAGGTGACAGCCAAGATTGAAATTGCGCCACCCCCGAGGTTCGCGGTGTTGTCGCTGAATGTCACTTTAGCCAAATCTAACTGCCCACCATTCATGCGAATCGCGCCGCCAACGCGAGCAGTATTACTAGCGAAGGTCAAACGCTCACCGACCAAATAACCTCCGGAAAAAACGCCGCCGCCATCACGCATGGCCGCGTTACCCTGAAACACGGCATCAGTGCCGTTCGCGGCTAACACATCGGCGCGCACATAGATCGCGCCACCGTCTTCGCCACTGCTATTGGCGGTAAAGTTGGAATCTCGAAAATCCAACGTAGCATTGCCTTTGAAAATTGCGCCGCCAAGACGGGCGCTATTATTGGAAAAATTGCTTTGGCTTATGATTAGATTTTGCTCATAGCTTTGAATCGCGCCGCCCTCACCACCACTGGCATTATTGTTTGTGAATGTGCTTCCAGTAATAGTGATCGCGGCACGTGTGGCAATCGCACCACCATTGGCCGCTAGGTTGCCCTGAAAGCGCGAATTGCCAATATTCAGCACGACATCGGCGAAGGTCGCAATCGCGCCGCCTGAAACCGACGCTAAGGAGTTGCTGATGCTGACCTGATCAAGGGTTAGGCGCGTGTTGGCATTGACCAAAATCGCACCGCCAAACGGTTCGGCACCCGCATTGCCGCGATTAAGATTGATATTGCGCAACGTCACCTCGGTGCGTCCTTCCGGCCCATCCTGATTGATATTGAACAATCGGGTCAAATCTTGCCCATCCAAAGTCATTTTGCCGCCGCCGTCAATCGTCACAAAATTGACGAGGTTTTTCGGTGTGCTAAACAAAATAATGTCTGGGTCCGGTCCGCAGTTAAACGTCAACGTACCGCCCTGACTGTCATTGACGACCAAGACGAGCGCTGCGTCAAACGTTGCCTCCGTACAGCTTGCGGGCGTGCCGGTGCCAACCACCGCGTTTTCCGCCGAAGCATAAGCTGCGACAAATAAGGCCATGATCGTAAAGACAAGGTGGTTCATAAGCTGCCTCGTGCCACCGAATTACCGCTGCAGTAGTTCAGTTTTTCTATTTTGCCGAGGCAAAACCGGATAGCGAAAGCAATTTGACCAATGGCATTCATTGCAGGCTCTAGAGTGGCGATATGTAGACGTACGTTAAAGCCAAGCCATAGCTGACATGAACTTTGAAAATTAAATATTTAGTCTTACGCCGCCGCGACTAGCCCGTGACGTCCCACCCAGATCCCCGGCGATTGAAAGCGATGCAGCGAAAGCACCCAGCTGATCTGCAAGTCACGTCCTCCACCTGCTGGCGCCTTCACTGTTGAATCGAGACAGCACTTTCAAAGCCATTGCGAAATAGCGCACCGGGTGTTTCCAACAGCTGGCGCTCGACTGCACCAGAATCACACAGGATGCTGCCATTGCCATCGCTATCCACTGGGCTGGGTTTGGCACGCGTATCGCGGCTTGAACAGCTGCGTGCGCGTTCCAGTACAGGGCTTGCAGCCAACGGTAAAAAGCTGTCGTGCGCACCGCCGTAGTTGGCAAATTCGCCCAGCGCAAATGCCGAAAAACTAGTGAAGTTAAAATCATCTGGCGCAGTCAGGCCACAGCTGCTGGGGCCAAAATTGCCGCCGCCGGTGTTAAGCGTTCCATCCGGCGATGTGAAACAGGCGGTTCCTGCACGCGGCCAAATCAGCGTGTCCTTAAATTGCACTGCCAATGGCCCGGTGATGTGCACGCTGCTGCCTCCGGAACTGGCGCTGGCACCCATGAGCGTTGAATTGCTGATATCCAAAGATCGAAACGCACTAGCAACAAATTCAAAATCAGCACCGGGGCCGGCGGCCACGGTATTGTTGTGCGTCGTGACATAGCTAAAGAACGGACTTCTTGCCGCGCTGGCAACCAGCGACACCGCGCCACCAAAGGCAGTGGCGCTGTTGTTGGCAAGCGTAGATGTCCGGATATCCAGCGTGCCGGTCACGCTCAAGGCACCGCCTTCGCGCGCGCTGTTGCCGGTAAAGCTCGACTGGTAAACAAATACTTCGCTGAGCGCAAACACCGCGCCGCCAAGCTGATCGGCACGATTTCCGCGCAGGTAGTTGCTTTCCAGTACCGCTAGGCTGACATCGCTAGCCACATGGATCGCCCCGCCGTTGTTCGCGCTGGTATTTTGATCGAAACTGCTTTCAGTAATTGCAAGCACGCCCGCGCTTTTTAAAATAGCACCGCCGTCACTGGCGCCATTGCTGCCAAAGGTGCTGCCGCTGACGGTAAGGTTTTGCTCGTAACTTTGGATCGCGCCGCCCTGGCCGCCGCTGGCATTATTGTTGGTAAAGGTAGAGCCGCTAATGCTCACGATTGCTCGGGTAGCAATCGCGCCGCCGTTGGCGGCTAAGTTGTTGGTAAACCGGGATCGATTGATATCCAAAGTCACGCCTGCAAACGTTGCAATCGCTCCGCCTGAGGTGGTTGCGAGTGAATTTCGAATGCTGACATTGTCCAAACTCAAGCGCGTGCTGGTATTCGCTAAAATCGCACCGCCAAAGGGCTGTGCGCCCGAATTGCCACGAGTTAGCGTGATATTTCGCAGCTGCACATCAGTTGGGTCTTCGGGGTTTGGCCTGGGGTTAACATTAAATAAGCGCGTGACGTCTTGGCCATCTAAGGTCATTTTGCCGCCGCCATCAATTGCCACGACACCCGTTAAATTTTTAACGCTGCTCAGCAAAATAATGTCAGGATCTGGCCCGCAATTGAACGTCAGCGTGCCACCTTGATTGTCATTGACTACCAAGGCCAGCGCTGCATTAAAAGTGGTTTCAGTGCAGCTGGCTGGCGTGCCAGTGCCAACCACTGCGTTCTCCGCGAACGTCGTATTTGATGCAAATAAGCTAACAGCGATTGAGCTGGCTTTAGCGAATGTAAGACTGCAGGAATATTTGGAGTGCGCAATAGTTTTCATGATTGGCTCTAGCATGGCGATGTCCAGACGTACGCCAAAGCCAAGCGGGAGCTGACAAATATTTGAAAATTACTTATTTAGTGTTGAAAAACTGCCAGCGACTGCATTTGCTAAGCATGCAACGTAGGCTATGGTCTATCTAAATAAGCACGGTCAAACACCTGTTCTAACACCGAGTTTATGCCGCGTAGTTGATCAACTACGGCTTTTGCCCAGTCAAAATATTCGCGTTTGCGTTCGATGGGCCAGTTCGCGGGCGGGCTAAAAGCGATGTCGCGCACGTTGCTAATTTTGTCAGCCAGCTTCACTAATTTGGCGCGATTGCTAATCGTGGC
>JAYVAQ010000436.1:0-5313 GCA_043750875.1 Rhodanobacteraceae bacterium | reverse complement strand
GGGAGCTGCGCTTGCTAGACACTCAGCCATTCGCTCCGCACCCTAATCTAAATACGCGCCTACACAACACGAGATAATCCACATGGATGCACAGCTTTTAGCAACGCTAAAACTCATGGATGCCAAATCCGCCTCCTCGTGGCTAGACTCGTTACCGGACGAGGAAGTTTTGGAATATTTGAGCGCGCTTGGCCCCAGCCAGTTGAGCGATGTTTGGTGCCTGCTCGACGAAACCAGACGGGAGCGAATTTTAGCGCTGGTGCCGAATGATGTCGCTGCCGTCTGGCGCGCCTATTTGACGCTTGAACCGGACAGTGCCGGGCGATTGATGGAGCGACCCGCCGCCGCCTTTGCCGCTGAAACGACCATCGCCGAAGTCGTTGAAGCGCTGCGCGAATCGATCAAGCGCACACTGATCACTTATGTTTTTGTGACGGAAGCGGGCAATAAGCTGGTCGGCATCGTGACCTTTAGAGAATTACTTTACGCGGATCCAGAGCAAACGTTGGCGGATATCATGATTCGCAATCCATACGCATTGCGGCCAGAGACGCCGCTGGTGGATGCGATGCGCGAAGTGGTGAAAAGGCATTTTCCGGTGTATCCAGTTTGCGCGGCGGACGGCACGTTGATCGGGCAAATTCGCGGCCAAGTGCTGTTTGAAGCGCAGGCGATCGATATTTCCGCGCAAGCCGGGCAATTGGTCGGTGTGGAAAAAGAAGAGCGCTTGAACACGCCTTGGCAGCGCAGCTTTTTGTCGCGCTACCCGTGGCTGATTCTGAATTTGCTGACCGCTTTTATTGCCGGTGGCGTGGTGAGTTATTTCCAGGGCACCGTCGACAGCATTGCGCTACTAGCCGTGTTCTTGCCAATTTTGGCGGGGCAAAGCGGCAACACCGGCTGCCAAGCGCTAGCGGTGACGCTGCGCGGGCTAACCTTGGGTGAGCTGACCAATAAAGACGTGCCCAAGCTGCTGCGCAAAGAAGGCCTACTCGGGTTTTTGAATGGCGTCGGCGTCGGTATCGTTGCTGCGATTGCGATGTATTTCTATGCGCGCGCGCAGCATCACCCGAACGCGCTGATGTTGGCCGGAATTACCCTGCTTTCGATGATTGGTTCGTGCGTCGCCAGCGGTTTGGCGGGTGCCAGCGTGCCGCTGACGCTGAAAAAACTTGGTGCCGACCCGGCAACCGCATCTAGCATTTTTCTAACAACGGCTACCGATGTCGCCAGTATGGGCTTGTTTTTGGGTCTGGCGACGGTGTTATTGATGTAATTGCGTTAGATAAGCTCTGGCGCATGCGCCTGCAAAGCTTGCTCCGCGGATTTTCCAAAAAATTGGCGGGTCACACTAAAAAATTTGCGCAATTTTTCTTGGTGTGGGATCAACTCTAAAGCTACTAAATGCGGCAAGCTCCATCCTTTTTGCACATGCTCGCTGTAAAGCGCGTCAAGCTCGTCCCACCAACGCTGGCGCAATGTCTTCAGAAACGGGCTATTCAAGTTCAGCAAGTCAATTGTGTAATTCGCACGTACCTTTTCAGGCGTTTCAAGTCCGAAATTTGGAACGACGCGTCCGTCGGATAAGTATTGGAAAAAGTTGGGGCAATCCGCTTGATGACACGATACGAATTTAGCCAAATCAACGCTCTTTTGTTTGCCAGCGGCATGCCCACCGAAAGCGACCCCACTAAGCATTTTCAAGTTTTCAGAACTCAACGCGCTTGCTGCAAGGTTGCTGTAGTCAAACGTGCGCTGTGGGTTTTGGCTTTTGTTTTCAACGTGTTCAATATGATATTCAATGCCAAGCTCATCGGCGCGCACTTCGCTATAACAGCAAAGTTGATATTGCTCTTGCAATAAAAACGACATAACCTGAGTTTTATTGGGATTGAAGCTTCGCCAACGGCTAGTCGCCTGCTCTGGCGTTGTTGGCGGTCGCTGTTGTGCCTGGTCGAGTGGATATCCGCTATACGCAAGCTTCTTAACTGCCCTCATGACGCCAAGGCTTTTTGGCGCTCGACACTACGCTGCAGGCGCAATAGCTGTGGATGCGTTGCGCCAAGTTTTTTTGTCAGTGATCGTTTCAATTTATTTGCTTCGGGTACGTCAAACTGCCCCTGGTCTACCAGCTCTGTCAGTTTTTGCAAATCGAATTTCTCGTCAACAGGCGGTTGCGGATCAACACCCATAACACTGTGCATCACATCCCCGCTCGGCAGCCCATAACCATCGCCCAATGGCGGTTGGGCAATCAAATTTCCCATCGCATCTTCACCAATGACGCGAATACTGTCGCTGTGAACTGTACTCAGAACTTGCGGGCTATGCGTGGTAACGATGAATTGCAACTTTGGGAAGGCAGCCATCAAGTCAGCCAGCATCGTCTGTTGCCAGCTCGGATGTAAATGCATATCAACCTCATCAATCATCACGATGCCATTTGTTTTCCGCACGGCATCTCTGCCCAAGTGCGCATTCAACTTGCAACAGCGGTAGGCAATGTCGCCAGAAAGCGCCAGCATATTGCGGATACCATCACTTAGCTGACTCACCTTAAGCTCACCATGGCGGTCGTGATTCAACACCAATTCGTGGTGTGCAAAACTGTAAGTAAGTGTATGCCAACCAGTTTGACTCTTTAGAACAACGTCCACCGCAACTTGAACCGCCTCAACCAGTGCCGCATGTTTGACATTGTCAAACGGTAAGTTTTTTTCAAAGCTCGATAATTTAGTCTTCAGATAAGTCATGTAGACGGTACTGAACCAAACCGCGAAATGTTTAAAGGAAGAAGCCGTATCCAAGCAATCACGATACGCATAAGTGCGGGAGGAATTTTTTTCTGCTTTTTTATGCAAAGCAGTAAGGTTTTTCAGATTCCAAAGTCTTCCAGTGCCGTAATACCCTAAAAGTGGCAGCGAGTCAGGGCGTGATTGATCGCCAGAGAAAACACGATTCTGCAACTCCTGTCCCCACATCTTGATGTTTTCCGCTTCGTCTGGTTTCGCCTCCTTAGTTTTGGTTCCATTCCGTACGCTTTCGCGAAATCTCGAAACGCTCCATTCCTGCTCCACTCCTTTAACGCTGTTTAGAATAGCTGATACAAATATCGTCCCATTGGCACTAATTTCCGTCTTGAGGCGTGGCTCCATTGAGTTCTCAATCGGTTCTCTTCGGACATCGTCGACGTGAATTCCAGTGATGTCATTTGTTGTGCTACCCAAATCAAAGCCAGCGACATAAGGCCAAAGTGCCACTTTGACCGCATTTAGGATTGTGGTTTTGCCAATGCCATTTGGCGCGACTAAAACTGTCATTTGTGGGTGGAAATCAACGTTTAATTCGGCAAAACAGCGATAATTTTTCAAATATAGATCGTAAATACGCATAGCAAAAACTCCTTGCCGCAGAGCGTTACATGCATTGGCCTCTGGTTCAAATCATAAGTGGAGACAATTGCCCGTTTAAGTCTCTATACGTTTATTTAGAGAGCCAAATTCAAATAAGCCGACAACGAGTCATTTTGCAACTCGACCGCCGATTCCTGCACCCGTGGTACGGCTGGTCGCCTGCTTGCTTGGCGACGGTGCTATTGATGTAGTTGCAAGTCAGTCTGCTTGATTTTACGCAAAGGCGAGCTTTTCGGACTCGGGACAGCGTTGTGGCGGCTGGAATTTCGCGAAAAGCATCGGGAATGGCGACCGTTACGGCGTCGCCATTGACCTGTTGCGCTAAAATTTATAACGCCCACCTAACAAAAATTGCCTGCCAGTATGGTGATAAACCACGCTGCGATCGCCAACTGAATCGATCCATTGATCATTAAATTCGTCGGTTAAATTGAGCCCTTCGAGGCTCATTTCCCAATGATCATTCAATTTGTAGGTCAATGATGCATCAATGGAAAGTGTCGCTTTGGTGCCTTCAACATCGTTGTTGTTACGCCCTGGAACGGTGGTGAGATAGTCATCACGCCACGCGGAGGTTACCCGGGCGCCAAATTTGTCGGCCTCATAATAAAGTGTTGCGCTGTAGGCGGTGTTGGAAAGCCCGGTCAAATCGGTGCGCAACGAGGTCGCGCCTGCAGCGGTCAGGCCGCAAGTACTTGCCGGTGCGCGCGGCCTGCACATTTCCGGAATTACGCCGGCATTGGGGCCAGAAACGGCGCAGCGACGCTCGCGGCGGCATCTGCGGCGAGTGCAAACGCAATACCAGTCGCGTTTGACAGCAACTACCGGAGTAAATTGTGGGATGCCTGGGCGAGTCAGTCTGGCGGCGCGCCTGCGCGCTTACGCGGCATCGTTGAACATTGCACACTGCTATTTGCGGCAAGGCGCGATATCGATTTGATGCTGGGCGCAGCGCCGAAAGCGAGTGCGTATGACGCAGATGCAGTCGCCGAGTTCGGTGCGGCGGCAGAGCGCGCCTTTGCCGCGTTCCCACGGCTTGAAGTGATGGCCAGCACCGTGCGAGTGGTCTATACGGCTGATCATTACGCGCTGTCAGGGATTATGTTGCGGCGCGGTGGGGCGGTTATTTTGACGCCGCAAATGCAGCAATCGGTTGTTGATCGCATTGGCACTGGGGACGCCTATGCTGCGGGTCTCTGGCATGGACTATTGACCGGCATGGAGGATGCGCGCGCATTGAACTTTGCGCTGGCGTGCGCGGGCTTAAAGCACGCTATTCCGGGGGATTTGGGGCTGTTGAGTGTGGCCGAGGTGGAACACGTGTTGGCGGATGGTGGGATTGATGTGCGGCGCTGAGCTTTAATGCCTATCAGGCAATTAATGTCTAGCGGTGGTCAGGGACAATCTGCGCAGTTTAAGCGGCGGCCTCTAAAGCCGCTTCTTCAATAAGCTTCGCGGAAACGCCACGCTTTTTAAGCGCCTCGGCCATGCGCGCCACTGGACCAAAAACGTGCATTGCTTCATCACGACGCAAGCCTTCACTCAGGTATGCCTTAAGCAGTGCCTGATATCCAGTAAAACCTTTGTGCGGCGCGATCATCTTGAGTGACTCAACAACATCCTCGGGGATGCGCAGCGTGATGCTAGTCATAGGGCGATTTTTTTGTAGACGTGTTTTTAGGCGGTCAGGAATCATGGGATTTGCGCTCCTGCGATGTGGCTTTGCGAGCCGAAATAATGCGAATGAACTCGTTTTCAACTTCGATATGGACGACGAAAAGAAGGCGGCCTTTGGCGTCATAGCCAATGATTGCATCACGCGCTTCATCGTTTCTGCTGGCATCTACCAGCCGAAACAAGGGATCGAAAAAAGCCTCGGCACCTTGCTCAAACGATATAC
>JAYVAQ010000435.1:0-8392 GCA_043750875.1 Rhodanobacteraceae bacterium | reverse complement strand
CAATGCAATCGACCGGGCACGCGGGGATACACAACTCGCAGCCCGTACACTCGGCGGCAATCACCGTATGCATGCGCTTTGCCGCCCCGATAATGGCATCCACCGGGCAAACTTGTATGCATTTGGTGCAACCGATACATAAGCTCTCAATCACAAAGGCAACCTTGACCGGCTGTTCAATGCCATTTTCTGGATTGAGCGGCAATGCTTCCACCTGCAAAAGCGCTGCGAGGGATGAAATTGTCTGTGCGCCGCCGGGTGGGCACTGATTAATCGGCGTGCCCTGCGTTGCAATCGCCTCGGCATAGGGTAAACAACCCTGAAAACCGCAGCGCGTACATTGCGTTTGCGGTAAAAGCGCGTTGATGGCTTGGGCGTCGATTGATTTGGCAAATGAACTCATATCTAAAGTGTCGCCTCTGAAGCACCCCGACGACTAGCCCCGCGCCGCATTTTTCGCTACAAGCATGCAAATCAATCGCCGTGACTATTAATAATGACCGAAAGCACCCAAGCTGACCTCAATTTACTGAGCAGCTACAACTTTGAACTACCGAATGAGCTGATCGCGCGCACGCCGCTGAGCAGCCGATCTGGCAGCCGTATGCTTATTGTCGACCCGCTAAGTCAGCGTTTTGCCGATAGCAGCATCAGCAATTTGCCGAATTATGTGCAGCCCGGGGATGTCATGGTGTTCAACAACACCCGGGTGATGGCGGCGCGTCTGTTTGGCAAAAAACTGAGCGGCGGTGCGATTGAAATCTTAATCGAGCGCGTACTTGATGCGCGCACGGTATTGGCGCAAATGGGGGTCAGCAAAAAACCGCGGCCGAACCAAGAAATTTTGCTGGAAGACGGTACGCGTGTGGTTATTAGTGAGCGGCGGGGGCTATTTTGGGTATTAAAGTTGATGGGGCCGATCCTGTGGGCGGAAGTCATCGCAAAGCTGGGCCATATGCCGCTGCCGCCTTATTTAAATCGTAGCGACACCGAATTTGATCGCGAGCGCTATCAGACGGTCTATGCAAAAGCCGATGGCTCGGTCGCCGCCCCCACCGCTGGGCTGCATTTTGACGAAGGCTTGCTCAACGCCCTGGATGCTAAAGGCGCGAAACGCCATGAACTAACGCTGCACGTGGGCGCCGGCACGTTTGCGCCCGTGCGTTTGGAAGAATTGAGCGAGCACGTTATGCACAGCGAACGGATCGATGTGGCTGCTTCGGTGATCCAGGCATTAAATTCCGCGAAAAATGTCGGCAAAAAGCGCTTTGCGATTGGCACCACCAGTTTGCGTGCTCTGGAAAGCGTGCCCATGCAAGATGCACCGCCTAGCGATATCCAACTCGACACACAAATCTTCATCCGGCCGGGCTATCAGTTTCATAACGTCGACGCCTTGCTGACCAATTTTCACCTACCGCAATCCACGTTGTTGGTGCTGGTATGCGCACTTGCCGGGCACGAATTGGTGCTACGCGCCTATCAACATGCGATTGCACAAAAATATCGCTTTTATTCTTATGGCGATGCCATGTTGATCTTGCCCGGGGCGTTGGCTGGGTGAGTGCAGTTCCGTCGCTGCGCTCCCCATGAACTAACCCGTATGCTATTGATTTTAAAAGGTAATTTTCGATCAACCTCGTCATTGCGAACGCAGTGAAGCAATCTCAACGCGCCTCGACTGAAAGACGAGATTGCTTCGCTGCGCTCGCAATGACGAAGTTCAGGGTTCTTCAACAAGCGCGGCGGGACTGAAAACTCGCAATTACGCGGTTCAGGGTCCTCAACAGTCGTTACCCCACTGGAAACCCACTAAGGCGCATTTCGCAAAATCAATTGGCTTGTTGAGTCCAGTCTTAATAAGTAAATAGTGAATAGTTATTTGCCCAATAAATTTCCAATCCGGTAGGCTCATCGACACTTTAGGAAGGATTTTTTTATGCGCATATTTTTAGTGGCAATTCTTGGGCTCGCGCTCAGCGTAGGCCCTGCCCCGCCTGCGGACGCCGCCACGCCGTTGCTGAACGTGTCTTACGATCCAACTCGGGAACTATACGATCAGCTCAATCAAAGCTTTGCCACCGCGCAAACCGCAGCCGGCGTGTCAGACGTTGTGATTCGACAAAGTCACGGCGGTTCTGGCAAACAAGCGCGTGCGGTCATTGATGGCCTTAATGCCGATGTCGTCACTTTGGCGCTTGGCTATGACATCGACGTAATTGCCACCAATGGCCTGCTTGCTGCCGATTGGCAAAAGCGTCTGCCGCACAACAGCACCCCGTACTATTCAACCATCGTCCTACTGGTGCGCAAAGGCAATCCAAAAAAAATATTGGACTGGAATGATCTGGCCAAACCCGGCGTATCCGTGATTACGCCGAATCCTAAAACCAGCGGTGGCGCCCGCTGGAATTTCTTGGCCGCGTGGGGCTACGCATTGAAAGCCTATGGTTCTGAAGCAAAAGCCAAAGAATTCCTGACGCAAATTTTTCGCAATGTGCCAATTTTGGACAGCGGCGCGCGCGGTGCGACGTCCACATTCGTGCAACGTGGTCAGGGCGATGTATTAATCGCTTGGGAAAACGAGGCGTTGCTGGTGACTCGCAAATTATCGCCTGGCAAATTTGAAATTGTTACGCCGACACTGTCAATTCTGGCCGAGCCACCCGTCGCTGTGGTCGATAAAAACGTCGATAAAAAAGGCACGCGCAAATTGGCGGAAGAATATCTAAAATTTTTATACACACCCCAAGCGCAAGAGATTATCGGGCGCAATTTCTACCGTCCTAGAGATGCTGCGGCAGTAACAAAATACGCCGAACAATTCAGCGAAGTCACCTTACTAAGTATTGATAAGGATTTTGCTGGCTGGAACAAGGCGCAAGGCAAATTCTTCAATGATGGCGGCCTGTTTGATACCGTCTGGGAAGATGCGCAGCGGCGTTGATGCGCCCACGCTCCAATGCCATGAATTCTGCGGGAAATTCGTCATCGCGAGGAGCGCAGCGACGCGGCGATCTCCGTGCGCCAAAGATTGCTTCACTACTTTCGCAATGACGAAACGGTTTCCGCTAATTTAATCGCATTGGGCGACCGCCATAGCAAGACAATTTAAATTTGACTTGGTTGCTTCCGCCGCAAGTCGAAACGAAAGTTCAAACTCTAACTTCGGAAATAACCAATGAAAACCAATACCCGCGCCATCGCGTCAGCCTTGGCTATTTTAGTCGCACCCTTATCTCAGGCATCGGCGCAGCAAGAAAATACGTCCAAAAGCGACGCTAGCGTAGAAAACACGGTGCTAGCGCGCTTAAACGAATTGGAAGCGCGCATTAAAACCTTAGAAGCGTGCAACGCCGAATTAGAGTCACAAGCGGAACAAACCACCTCGCGTGTTGAACGCGTAGAGCTGCGTTCTGCAAAAGCGGCACAACCGGGTCCGTCCGTTCAACAATTTTGAGCCTGGTCTGGATAAATGGGGCGCATTAGAGTTCGCACTGCGCTATGACACGTTAGATTTGACCGATGTTGGACTTTCACCGTTGAAGCGCAAAGCTAGAAACTGGACCGGGCGGAAAAATTGCGAAGCGGAAACGAATTTTCTTCAAAGAGTGAGTTTCATATGGATCGAGCATGAGTTTTACCTTGGTAGAGCCCGCGCGCCCCCCCGCCCCGCCGGTTGCTCTAGAATCAACGGCTCTAGTTGACTATCGAGGGCGCGGCATGCGGCGTTCGGCGCTACCCGGTTTTGGCCTGACCATGGGAATTACCCTGTTTTGGTTGGCCTTGATTGTGGTGATCCCGCTCTGTGCTGTGGTGTTACGCAGTGCCGGCAGCGGCTGGGAGCACTTTATCGCGGTCGGTTTTTCGCCGCGCGCCCTGGCGGCTTATCGCGTTACCTTTATGTCGGCACTGATCGCCACCGCGATCAATGCGGTGTTTGGGTTGATTATTGCTTGGGTATTAGTACGCATCAAATTTCCTGGCCGCCGACTACTTTCCGCCGCGATTGATCTACCGTTCGCGCTACCCACGGCGGTAGCAGGTATCGCGTTGACCGCGCTATATGCCAATACCGGCTGGATCGGCGCGCATTTGGAGCCCCTAGGAATACAGATTGCCTACCAGCCCCAAGGCATCGTGGTGGCGCTCATTTTTATTGGCTTACCTTTTATTGTGCGCAGTATCGAGCCAGTGCTGGCCGATTTGGATCGAAGTGTGGAAGAAGCAGCAGCAACATTAGGCGCGAACCGTTGGCAAATATTCGTGTATGTCATTTTCCCAGCGATTCTGCCGGCGTTACTGACCGGCTTTGCCTTGGCGCTGGCACGCTGCGTGGGCGAATATGGCTCAGTCATTTTTATCGCAGGCAATATGCCGAAAATTTCAGAAATCGCGCCCTTGCTTATTATCACCAGCTTGGAGCAGTACGATTATCCCGGCGCATCGGCGATTGCCGTGGTCATGCTACTGATTTCGTTTCTTATTCTGGTCGTACTGAATTTGATTCAAGGCCGTGCGCGGCGGAGACGCGGGGAATGACGCTTCTCATCAATCCATATCGCCGCCACGGTCGGTATGCGCCTCAAGTTTTCATCGCGCTTTAAACGAGACATGTCGAATAAATGAAACCCGCACAAGCAAGCTCACAACGAAGAGCAATCTCCAAGTCGAAAATCGCGTTAAACGCGACGCTGGTGCTGATCGCGCTTGCATTCGTGTTTGTCGTGGTGTTATTGCCGCTGATTGTGGTGATTTATGAAGCGGCGCAAGAAGGTTGGAGCGCCTATTACTCGGCCATCACCGATACCGATGCGAAAGCGGCGATACGCCTGACGCTGCTAGTCGCGGCGATTGCGGTGCCGGTCAATATGGTTTTTGGTGTGTGCGCGGCTTGGCTGATCACCAAGCATGATTTTCGTGGTAAAGACTGGCTGATTGCTTTTATTGAAATCCCTTTTTCGGTTTCCCCGGTGGTTTCCGGCTTGGTGTTTGTACTGCTTTTTGGCGCACACGGCTGGTTCGGTGCGTGGCTACAAGCGCACGATATTGAGATCATTTTTGCGGTCCCTGGCATTGTGCTGGCGACGATCTTTGTCACCTTGCCTTTTGTTGCACGGCAAATTATTCCGCTCATGAACGCCCAAGGTCGCGCCGCCGAAGAAGCCGCCCTGTCCTTAGGTGCCAGCGGCTGGCAAACGTTTTGGCATGTCACACTGCCGGATATACGCTGGGCGCTGCTTTACGGCGTACTGCTCTCGCTGGCGCGCGCGATGGGCGAATTTGGCGCGGTGTCGGTAGTTTCCGGTCACATTCGCGGCGAAACCAACACCATGCCACTTCATGTCGAAGTGCTGTACAACGATTACAACTTCGTCGCGGCGTTTGCCGTCGCATCACTGTTGGCAGGGCTAGCCCTGATCACTTTGGTGCTCAAATCCCTGCTGGAGTGGCGTCATGGCAACGAGCTAAAGGCGCAAAATAACTTATGAGTATTGAAGTACGCGAAATTAGTAGAGCATTTCAAGCGCACGTCGCACTTGATGCAGTTTCTTTAAAGATTGAAGACGGCGATTTTGTCGCGTTGCTCGGGCCTTCGGGATCGGGTAAAACCACGTTGCTTCGCGTGATCGCGGGTTTGGAGTACGCCGATGCCGGGCGGGTTTATTTCGCTGACGCCGATGTCACAAATAAGCCCGTGCAAGATCGCGGGATTGGTTTTGTCTTTCAAAACTACGCGCTATTTCGCCATATGACGGTCGCGAAAAACATCGCCTTTGGCCTGGACATGCTACCGCGCAGTCGTAGGCCCGATGCGCGAACAATTGATCAACGCGTCAATGAACTGCTAGAGCTGGTGCAGCTCTCCGATTTGGGCACACGCTATCCGAATCAACTTAGCGGTGGCCAACGTCAACGCGTTGCATTGGCACGCGCACTGGCACGCGAGCCGAAAATCCTGCTGCTGGACGAACCCTTCGGCGCGCTTGATGCAAAAGTACGGCGTGAACTGCGTTTGGCGCTGCGCGCGATCCACGAACGTTTGCGCATCACCACGATTTTCGTAACGCATGACCAAGAAGAAGCCTTCGCGCTCGCCGATCACGTCGCCATTTTGCACAACGGTAGGATTGAGCAGTTTGATTCGCCAAGTCAAATTCAAGCCAAGCCAAATTCAGAGTTTGTGCGGGGTTTTTTGGCTTAGAGATTTCTCAGTACTAGTGGGGACGCACAGCGTGGGCTATGACTATTCGTCCAAGTGCAGCTGCCAGGAGGTTTTGAGTATTTACGAGTTTGAAGTTTTTCTGAGTTTAGTGCGTCGCAACGAAAACATAATCGCGCTGGCCATCATTTAATACCAATGTTTGCCTGCGCTTGCCATTTTTGACGCGAAATTCAAAGCCGAACTCGCCTGGCACAATGGTAACGAACCACGTGGTTGCGCCCGGGCCTTGCCGTGAGGCCATCTCACTTTTCCAGCCACCAAAATCAAACCAAACAGACTCACTATTTTTCTCGACACGGATCTCACCCAGTTCAGCACTGCGATAATGCCGGGCCAACTGCACCGAGGCGGCGGAATCTGGTGGAATCGTCAAACTTTTCCGCTGTGCGCTAGCATCATCCAGACTGCTTTTCTGAAAAATCGCAGCGTTGGCGCTGGCCTCGGGGTTGGCGTCAAAAAGCAACTCCAACAGCCGGCGGCGGAATAGATTGCGCATACTCGTGCCACCCTGCGCGTTAGTCAGAATCACCGCACCGACTTTATGCTCAGGCAGCCAAAGCATGTCAGAGATGTAGCCCGTCATGGTGCCGCCGTGATGGATCATCGTGGTGCCCGTGGTATGGTCAATTTTCAAGCCCATGCCATAGCCTAAATCACTGCCGCGCGAGATCTGCTGTGCCCGGCGCGCCAGCAGCGGCGCCGCCGAAATGTAGCGCTTGCCGCCAATTTGACGGCCCTGCTCAATTTCCATCTGCACATAGCGCAACAGGTCATTGACGTTACTCCATGCACCGCCATCCGGGCGGCTCACGTGGGTAGCATGATTGCTGTCCATACTGGCGACGACGGTTTGCCCATCAATATTGTGCGCATGCGGCGATGCGTAATTGCCGCGCTGTGCAAGATTCATGGCAAAGGTAGTTGATGTCATTTTCAACGGATCGAAAACAAGCGTTTGCATGGCTGCATCATAAGCAGCGCCAGGTTCCATTCCTGGGTGCAGCACGTGGCCGCCAATATAGCCTGCGGCTCCGGCCATTAAATTGGAATACTGATAAAGCTCGCCCAAGGCACTGGTTGGCTGCATAGTGGCGACTAACGGCAGCACCGAAGCAGGCTGCAAGCGCTCGCCCTCGAATACCGTTTCCATATCTTGCCTCGGCAGGCCGGTGCAGGCGCACACCAAGTGCTTCATCAAAATTGAACGCGTTGTTTGCGCATTGCCAAGTTCAAATGTGGGCATTACGTGCGTGACCGGGGTTTCCCAGCTGAACCTACCGGCGTCGACCAATTTCGCCAACATTAACGTCGTCAACGCTTTGGTATTGGAGGCAATCATAAAAAGTGTTTCTGCATCGACCGTTTTTTTTGGGTCGCCCAGTTTGCGTACACCAAAACCTTTTGCCAGCACTACTTTGCCGTTCTGGATCACCCCAATCGCCACACCCGGCACCGCAAACGTTTGGCGCGCATTTTCGACAAATTGTTCCAGCTGCGTGACGCGATTGGCGTCCAGCCGCCGCGCGACTTTACCTGCGCCCGCGTGCTGATTGACCATTCACTTGGCAACATAAACGTATGCCCATCGTGCGTGCTTTGCGCGGTGTCACGACGAACGACCGTTTCGGCTGAAGAATGTAGCGCCGAGGCACCCCTAAATGCGCTTCCAGCTCGGCCACATGCCTAGAGACTGCCGCTTTGGACAGATTCGTCGCAACAGCTGCGGCGACGAAACTGCCGGCGCGTACAACCGCTAGAAAACTGCTGAGTTGCTGGAGATCGAGCATTATATTGTCTCTAATTTGTAGTCAATCATTCCCTAAAAACGACGTTTATCACAAGTCATGAATTTAATAGAGTAGATCCACCTCATCCAAGGAATCCAAAATGTCCCGCGCACCGTCCCTATTCATTTCGCATGGCTCGCCGATGTTCGCACTTGAGCCGGGTCTTTTGGGCCCGAACCTTGAGCAAATCGGTGCTAATCTCAGCTCGTTAACTGCGATTTTCATTGTGTCCCCGCATTGGCAGACGCGCGGCGTGCGCGTCACCGGGTCGTCAGCGCCGGCCACCATACATGACTTCGGCGGCTTCCCCGCGCCGCTGTATGCGCTGCGCAACCCTGCTCCGGGCCAGCCACAGTTGGCCTCGGAACTCGTCGAGCTG
>JAYVAQ010000434.1:0-3816 GCA_043750875.1 Rhodanobacteraceae bacterium | reverse complement strand
ACTGCGCTGGTTACTCGATCAAGGTGCAGGCGCTGTCGCAATGGAAGTCAGCTCGCACGCGCTTGATCAGCAGCGCGTAGTCGGGGTGCCGTTTGAGCTGGCTATTTTTACCAATTTGACGCGCGACCATTTGGACTATCACGCCAACATGGCGGCCTATGGCGAGGCCAAAGCAAAACTGTTCGAGTTTGCTTCGTTGAAGTCAGCAGCGATCAACATCGATGACGAATTTGGCCGCAAGCTTTACGCGCAAATTCCTCGCAACGTCAAAGGCATTAGTTTCGGCACTAGCGCCAATAGCAATGTGCGCGCCCAGAACATTGCGCTTAATAGTCGCGGCGCTAGTTTTACGCTGTGCGTGGCTGGGCATGAGCATTTGATCCAGACTTCGCTGTACGGCCGGTTTAATGTCGTCAACCTGCTGGGCGTGATCGCGGCACTGATCGCATTGGGGTATTCGGTGGATCAGATCACCCCGGTCATCCCACTGCTGCAACCCGTGACTGGCCGCATGAATATACTCGGCGGCGACGACCAGGCGCTGGTGGTGGTGGACTACGCCCACACACCGGATGCGTTGGCGCAAGTGCTAATGAATTTGCGCGAACACCTCAGCATCGTTGACAGCACATCAAGTGTGCAGCGCTCCGCCAAGCTCATTTGCGTATTCGGCTGCGGCGGTGATCGTGACTCCGGCAAACGCGCATTGATGGGCAGCGCCGCCGAGCAATTTGCCGATGTGGTGATCGTCACCAACGACAATCCACGCAGTGAATCCGAAACCGCGATTACCGATCAAATCTTGACCGGCTTCAAAGCTCCAAACGCCCACGTTGAGCACCGCCGAGAGCGTGCAATCGAACTGGCAATTACGCAGGCGAAACCCGGTGACATCGTGTTGATTGCCGGTAAAGGCCATGAAGACTATCAAGAAATTCGCGGCGTCAAGCATCCTTTTGATGACTCGAAGGTGGCTTTAGACGTGCTAAAAAAAATGAATATTACGCCCGCAAATGCGATGAATTTAGCGTTGAGCGAGTTCGTAGAATTATCAGGTGGCAGCCTTATTGCGCCTCCAGGCAACGCTCCAGCTGTAGATGCCCAGGCGATCATCGTGCAAAGCGTTAGCAGTGATACCCGCACACTGACATCTGGCGGCGCTTTTGTCGCGATCAAAGGCGAACATGTAGACGGCCATACTTTGTTGGCGAAAGCGCAAGCACTGGGCGCAGTCGCGGCCTTGGTCAGCGAACCAAGCGCGAGCACACTGCCGCAGATTCTCGTCCAAGATGTCCAAATTGCATTGGCGCAACTCGCTACCGCTTGGTGCCAACGCATGCCAGCTAAGCGCATCGCGATTACCGGCAGTAATGGCAAGACCACGGTCAAAAATTTAACTGCCAGCATTTTGACGCAAATGGGAGAAACGCTTGCCACGCTGGGCAATCTCAATAATGAACTTGGCTTACCGCTGACGGTATTGAGCCTGCGCCCGGAACACCAATTTGCCGTGCTCGAGATGGGTGCGGGTAAGCCGGGTGATATTAGCTATCTCGCGAACATCGCGCGTCCGCATGTAGCACTGGTTAATAACGCAATGGCCGCGCACCTGGAACGTTTGGGCGACGTGCACGGCGTTGCGGAAGAAAAGTCCTCACTCTATCGGGCGCTGTTGCCCGGCGGCGCGGCGATCATTAATCTTGATGATGCCGAGCTGCCCTGCTTTTTACATGCCGCAAGCAAAGCGGGTGCCGCAAAGCTGACGTTTTCACTCAGCAGCCCGGCTGCAGACGTATATGCGACGGATCTCAAATTAGGGCTCGCCAGCAGCTTTACTTTGCATTGCCCGCTCGGCAGCGCAGCGATCTCATTGGCCTTGGTCGGCAAACACAATATTCAAAATGCGCTCGCCGCCGCAAGCATAGCAATCGCTGCGGGCGCCAATTTAGCGCAAATCAGTGCTGGCCTAAATTTAGCTACCAGCGCTAAAGGACGTCTGAAACTGTATCCACAGCCCGATGGCTGGAACTTATTGGACGACAGCTACAACGCCAATCCAGGCTCGGTCAAGGCCGGCATGGAGGCGCTGGTCGCATTGGGTGGACGCGCTTGGGTGGTGTTAGGAAATATGGCGGAACTGGGCGAGGGCGCGGATGCCCTGCATCGCGAAGTGGGCGCACACGCACGAAAGGTGGGTGTAGAAAAGCTGTTTTGCCTAGGTGGCCTGGCTACGCAAGCAGCGCAAGGCGCGGGCGATATTGCCCAGGCCTTTGGCGACATGGAAACGCTAGTAAACGCATTGCAGGCAACTTTGCCGCAGTCTCGTGATGTCAATCTACTCATCAAAGGCTCACGTTCGGCGAAAATGGAGCGCGTTGCGAATCTCCTCGGTGTCAGTTTTCCCAATAAGGGAGCGCATTAATGCTGCTTTGGCTTGCCAAAAATTTCGCAGACCAGTTTGCACTGCTGAACGTGCTCAACTACATCAGCTTTCGCGCGATTGCGGCCACGATTACGGCATTGGCGATTTCGCTGCTGTTTGGCCGGGCCTTTATTCGAACATTAAGTGCGCAGCAAAAAAAATCTGGCGGACAGCCCATTCGTTCTGATGGCCCGCAGTCACATTTTTCTAAGGCCGGCACGCCTACGATGGGGGGCGGTTTAATTATTCTGGCGATCAGCGTTTCGAGCTTGCTATTTGCCGATTTGACGAACCGCTACACCTGGACTTGCCTTGCCGTTCTGTGGGGCTTCGGTTTAATTGGTTGGTTAGATGACTATCGAAAATTAGTTAGGAAAGATCCTAAAGGCCTGCCCGCGCGCTGGAAGTATTTGCTGCAGTCTATTTTCGGCCTTGCAGCTGCGGTTTTTTTATACGCAACGCGTGATGCTGCCAGCAACACCGAACTCTATATTCCATTCTTTAAAGATTTGGTGATTCCACTCGGCGCGTTTTTTATTGTTGTCGCCTATTTTTGGATCGTCGGCTTTTCCAACGCGGTTAACTTGACCGATGGTTTGGATGGCTTGGCGATTTTGCCAGCGGTTATGGTGGCAGTGGGTTTGGGCATCTTCGCCTACGTTTCCGGTGATGTCGGCCACGCGAAATATTTGTTACTGCAGCACATTCCAGGGGCTGGCGAACTGGCGATTATCGCCGGCGCGGTGGCGGGTGCTGGGCTAGGTTTTTTATGGTTTAACACCTACCCCGCCATGATCTTCATGGGCGACGTTGGTGCGTTGGCATTAGGCGCGCTGTTGGGCGTGATGGCGATCATTGCCCGGCAGGAATTAATCCTGGTGCTGATGGGCGGCATTTTCGTGATCGAAACACTTTCCGTCATGATCCAAGTGGCATCGTTCAAAACGCGCGGCAAACGCGTGTTTCGCATGGCACCCATTCACCACCATTTTGAGCTCAAAGGCTGGCCGGAGCCACGCGTGATCGTGCGCTTTTGGATCATCACCGTGGTGCTGGTTTTGCTTGGTCTTGCTACTTTAAAGGTGCGTTGATGAGCGCATGGGCGCAGCAAATAAAATTTACTTCGAACAGTGCTGTCGAAGTAAAACCGGCGCAAACACCGGTACTTGATGGCTGGCTGCTTAGCAGCGCATGTGGCTTGTTGGGATTAGGTTTGGTGATGGTCACGTCAAGTTCGCTGGCGATTGCGGATGCACAGAATGTGTCACCTTTTTACTACGCCATCCGCCATGTCATTGCCATAGTGATTGGCTTAGGGCTCGGTGTTTTGCTTTACCGAACGCCGCTGGAGCACATTGAGCATGTTTCAATTTGGCTAATTTGGGGCGCGTTGG
>JAYVAQ010000433.1:0-2933 GCA_043750875.1 Rhodanobacteraceae bacterium | reverse complement strand
GTATCGGCGTCCACACGCGCCGCACCGGCGCCATCGGTGCCGATCCAAATACCGCCTAGCTCGTATTCATCAATGGCGGTGATTAAGCTATCTGGCACCGAATTTGGCCGCGCCGGATCATTTTGAAACACCTTAAAACGATAGCCATCATAGCGATGCAAGCCACCTTGGGTACCGATCCAAACAAAGCCTCGGTGATCCTGATGCATCGCATTGACTGTGTTTTGCACCAAGCCATCGCTGCTTGAGATCGAGCGAAACATAAAACTGCGCTCGATCGCATACGCATGCGCGATAGCGCACAACAGCCAAGACGAAGCAAAGGCGATCAGCGCGGCTTGGAGCGTTTTTGGGCTAAGTTTAGGCACAACCATAGAATAGGATACGGCTTAGGCGCGCGCATCAGTTTTTCTACTTGGCAGAGCCTTCGATTCAAACTTATGTGGAAACGCGCTTCGTCATTGCGAGCTTGTAGTACGCAAAAGCGCATACTTTGTTGTGGGCCATGAACCCGGCCCCACTCCGAAGCAGCGTGTCCGTCCGGCAATTTGGTGCTTATGCCCGTCTGCGAGGTTGGTTCCAAAGCGTGCAGATCCGTTGTTTGGCGAGCGGTTGCTTCCCGTTGGAGAGGTTTGCATTTCAAGACGTTTTGGGCTTCGGTTTTCTTGGGTTTGGTGCGATCCGGGAGGTGTGCGATGAGTGAGCTCAAGATGTTGGATTCGAAAGCCGCGTTTATCGATGTTGGCAGCGAAAAAATGTACGTCTCGATTGGGGGTGGGCCTGCTCGCACCTTCGGCACGTTGACGATTGAACTGATGGCGCTTCGAGATTGGTTGCTGTCCCAGAGCGTTCGATCGGTGGCGATGGAAGCGACGGGCGTGTACTGGATGCCGATCTATAGTCTGCTGGAAGCGGCGAAGCTGGAAGTGAGGATGGTAGACGGCCGACAGGTGAAGAACTTGCCCGGTCGAAAAACCGATGTGCAGGATTGCCAGTGGGGCGCGACGCTGCATGCGCACGGCCTTTTGCGAGCGGGCTTTGTACCGGACGCCACGGTGCGTCGTATTCAGGACTATATGCGCTTGCGCAGCGACCACATCACTATGGCAGCGTCTCACGTCCAAAAAATGCATCAAGCGATGGAGCGCATGAACATCAAGTTGCACGATGAGATTGCGAGCATGACAGGCGTGAGCGGTTTGGCCATCGTTCGCGCCATTTTGGCGGGAGAGCGGAATCCGGAAAAGTTTCTGGCGCTTTGTCACAGCAGCATCCAGCGTGCGAAAGCGGATCGGATTAAGGAATCGCTGCGGGGCACATGGCAGGACGAGCATGTGTTCGCGCTGCGTCACGCCTACGCCTGTTGGACGCACTACCAGGAAATGATTGCCGAGTGCGATTATGCGCTGACCGAGCTGCTGCCCAAGCCCGAGGACGATCCACCCAGTTCTAAAGGTGCCGCACGAAAAAGCAATGCGGGCGTCAACAGCCCCGACATTCCGGGGCTGAACCGAATTCTGGTACAGCTTTGCGGCTGCGATCCCACGGTACTGCCTGGGCACACCGAGTATTCGGTCTTGCAGTTGATTTCGGAAGTCGGGACGGACCTGAGCGCTTGGCCCAGCGAAAATCATTTCGCATCCTGGACGGGGCTTGCCAAAGGCAGTGCCCAAAGCGGCAAACGCAACAGGCCGGGAAAGCGCAAGCGCAATCGCGTCGGTCGACTGTTCAGCGTTATGGCACGAAGTCTGGCGCGCAGCAAACACATCGCGCTGGGTGCGTACTATCGACGAATGAAAAGTCGACGCGGCCCACAAATTGCCAACATGGCCTTGGCACATAAGCTGGCCTGCTTGTTCTGGCGCGTCATGGTCAAAGGACTGGACTATGTTGAGCAGGGTATTGCGGCGTACAACGAACGTTACCTCGCTACTCAACAAAAAACGCTCCAACGCATGGCAAAGCAGCTCAACTGCCAGGTGGTTCCTATGCAAATAAATCAATGACTTACGCATGGGGTTCATGGAGAGCAAAGCGAAGCAATCTAGCTTTAAACGACGAGATTGCTTCACTGCGTTCGCAATGACGAATCTTAAGGCGTTTAATGGCAGCGGCATACTCATGTCAAGGCAAAGCGCAGCATCGAATGGCAATAGCCGATCCCGTCGCGCACGGTCAGTAGCTTTAATCCAGCGTCCTTTGCCAAACGAATATAGTCCTCGCTTTCGTAAACTTTGCTATTCCCGCTAGCAATCGCCGTAAAGTAGGGCGAGGTATTGATCAGGCAATATGCAGCAATCGGGTAGCGCTGGCGGTCCCAGAAAGTGTCCAGGATTAATATTTGCCCCTGTGGCGCAAGCGCTGCGGCGGCGTTTGTAAAAATCCGGCTGATCACCGCTTCACTAAAGCAGCTTAAGAATTGACTCATCCAAATTAGATCCATATTGCCTGGAAATGCAACATCAGCCGCCAACATATCGCGCGCGTGAAAATGCGCTCGCTCGGCTAACTCGTGGCTTTCTAGAGTATTCCGGGCTACCGCCAATTGTTGCGATAAATCAACCAGATGCATCACGACATCGCTATTAAACTGTAAGGCAGCTAAGCTGAATTTGCCGGTATTGGCGCCGATGTCCAGCAAGTTTTTTGGTGCCGTGGCGAACACGTCTGGCAGGATGCTTGGGAAGGAGGTATCGGAGTAATGGTGATCGAACGCAAACCAACTACTGCGTGCTGGCTCGGGTAGTTCCGCCAAGCCTTGATACACAGTCGGCCAAGCGCCCAAGCTGGCTAGGCCCAACGGCGTTTCGCTATCGAGAGAGCGATCCAGCGCATGCAGGCCTTGATAGCAAACGTCATGGACGAAATCCAAATTGACCTGGGTGATCGCATCGCTAAGGATGCAATAACCGGTTTTATCCAACTGATATTGC
>JAYVAQ010000432.1:0-6785 GCA_043750875.1 Rhodanobacteraceae bacterium | reverse complement strand
TATTGCCATGGAGAACGTGTCTCCAGATAGATTGCCCAATAGATTGTTAGTGCGCGGCAAAACATGCTGAGTTCAGCGCCGCCACATCTACTTCAACGCCAGCGCGAAGGGGAAACGAACAAGTAAATTGCCAAGCCCGCAAAAGTCGCTTGGTAGCCTCACAACACCGTCCCAAAACCATCGCTCAGAAAACGCATCTTGCAGGTTAAAAATACTGACGATATTGCTGTTTGGGCGGCCAACGACGACGTCAAAAATCCCTGGGTTAAAATTACCAAGCTTCAATACTGTTGTATCGCTGTGCCTGCTCACGAATAACATCGATTTCACGCTTCTGCCCGACGTTGCGCCAGATTGTCCCGTCTCGGGCGTAAATTTCACTGATCGCATTATTCTGCGCGTCTCGGAATTTTGACCACTGTACCTGAGCTGCTAAAATTGCCTTTTCTTGTGCCACCGCATTTTCGATGTGGTCTTGTTTTGCGCGTAGGCGCAAATTTTCAATATAGATCCTGACTACGCGATTTAATTCAACATTCCAGCGTCGATAGCTTTCATTAAAACACTTGGTTATAGTGCTGCCGTCGTAACACTTTTCTGCAATTATATCAATCGGATGTGGCTCTAAGCCTTCTAAAATTCTAGCGAATTTATTGCTCTCCGAATCATACAAAACGGCACCTAATTTTTCATTATAGCCAATAGTTAGAACCTTTCCTGGAAGCCAAGTTTCGGCAATTTCAAAAGTAAGTTTTTCATAGGCTATCGTTACATCACTATCATGCATAAATGCAATCCAGCCTGGATCGCCATTTTTTTTATATTCCACTTTTTTTGAGTAGTCCCACTTCGGTTCAGCA
The DNA here is from genome assembly GCA_043750875.1 of Rhodanobacteraceae bacterium. GTDB lineage: Bacteria > Pseudomonadota > Gammaproteobacteria > Xanthomonadales > SZUA-5 > JANNYA01. The sequence goes on along the minus strand of JAYVAQ010000432.1, from coordinate 5,925 downwards.
GAAGCAAATAACGGAGCCAGGGACAAGATTATCGCAATAATTTTTGCGAATACATACGTCATATTATCCATAATATTGAATATCTCTTAAATGTTATTATCACCCCAAATATCGCGCAAACCGCGTTCAGTTACCGACAAAGCCTGAACTTGGATCGCTAACCCGCCCGATAAACAATATTGCCCCGGTTTTCACATCACGCAGAATAAAAACAAACGGTCGATCCGCGCGAAACTCGGCAATCGGTGTAGCGTTTGGATTGAACGCTGCCCCGTCTGATTCCACCACTACTGCGGTTGCGGCGGCGGCTTCGGTGCCTACTTCATCAACTTTGATAAAGGCCTTATGGAAAATTTCACTAATCGATAATTTTGCACCTTTGCTACTGGGCTTTGCGATGCCGCTAAAGTCTGCGGCGTCGGCGTCAAAAGCGAGCGGCATTCCGAGCGACGTCAGATGTTTGCTGAGGCTTTCGGTGCTATTGATCTCGAATTTTGGCAAGTAGACAAGCACTTGTTGCGGCTGCAACGCATTCAACCATTGATTCAATAGCGTTGCCTCGAGTGTGGCTTCCAACGCCGCCAGGGTGCTAGATTTATCTGGCAGCACAAAAAGTATGGAGGTAGTGCCGCCAACATAGGGCATCTCCAGCACGCTAACGGATTTATTTTTACTAAAGCAAAAGACAGCTGATTGCGACATCGTCGGTACCAAAACGCTTTTTGTCTCGGTAAGCTGAAACGCGGCTGGATGCGTTGATCGCGCTGCAAATGTTTGGTTCCAATCGGCGGAAAAATAGACCGCGTTAGTCAGCACCAACCGGGTGTTCGCCGAAATTCCACCCATTGGTAGCAAATCTTTAATGCGGTTTTCGGTCTGGGTTTCGACCCAGTGGTTGATATGCAGTCGGGATTTTTCCGAAGCACGCGCAAAATCTAAACTTTCCAGCGGCGCACCAAAAACTCCGGCGCTACGATGCAAAAATTCTGGCTCAAAACGGAAATCGCGTGCGCCAAACAATCGGTTGGTAATTTTGAGATCAACGTTTGCAGCAACAGCGGACGCCTCGATGCTTTTGAGCAAGTGGCCAGCGCTTGCTACCGCATCACTGCGTCCTGTAGTCAAATGCAACACCGTATTCATCTGTGTCGCCGTGGCACCGCGCGCGCCGTCCAATGTCATGCTGAGCGCGCTCGAAATACTGATCGGTGCGAATGCGAAGTTGGCGGACTCAGACTTTAGCGTACTGGCCAGCGCATACAGATCAAAAGCGAGGGCATTGTTACTTGTCGCAGCACTCAGCACGGTTGTCGAGGGTGATTTTTCAGCCCAGCAAACATTGGAAAGTGCCAGAGCTGTGAACAGGGCGTGGTGCAGTGTCAAACGATTTCGCATCTTTGTGGCCTTTAGGGTGAGGTGAGTGCTGATAAAACTGCGTTACGAAATAACTACAGTTTTGCCGCGAACTTAGGCTGACTGCTCGCGAAGCGCTGCAACGCCGTTAACCGTGCCAGATCCGCTTGGCTTGCCAATGACTCGGGCGCAAGTTTTTGCCGGATGTCGACGGCCGCAGAAAAATCCCGTATCGCATCGGCTACGCCGGCCTCCCCAAACAACGCGAGTGTAATTTCAGCATGCTGTGCCAAATATTTCGCGCGTGTGATCGGCGACAGGGCTTTGTCTGCGAGCGCGTTGGTCACTTGTTTGAGCGGTGCCTTAAGTAAATTGCGCGCAAATTCGCAGCGCAGTTCAAGGCTCAAACTTCGCCATTTTTCGTCGCTATTGCTCGCTTTGAGCGCAAGCACACCCATTTGCGGCGGCGCAAGGAATACATCAACGCCAACACCCAGATCGATTCGTTCCAGTTGCAGCAGGGCTTGTTGCTCAATGCGCGCAGCGACGACGCGCGCATGTTGCTGACCCAGCAGGGCTGCCCGCATGCTAGCGATAGCTGACAACCGATCGCTCGCGGCATTGAAACGTTTTGCTGCGATATCGAGCAGGCCGAGTTTACGTAAGCCATAGGCGGCGTAAAAGCGGGTCATTTGATTCAGCGGTTGACGGTGAATGCCAGTGTCTAAATCAGCAAGTTCTTGCCAAAGGACTTGTGCCTCTTGCATTTTTCCTTGACGCGCCAAAGCCGTTGCGAGCAGGAACCGATGTACCGAAGTGGCAGGATTGTCGCCACGGAAAAAGTGATCCATTCGAACAATCAAACGCCGACGCTCAAGCTCGGCTGCCGACCAATTGCCGTTTTCCTCGTGCAGCCCTGCTAGGCGGGTTAGCGCATAGGTCTCGGAACCCGAATCACCATTGCGCGTTGCGATTAGTAGTGCGCGTGCGAACAGGGCTTGCGCTTGTTCGGGCTTGGCGCGCAGCGCGGGCAAATCTGCCTGTAACAATAGTATTTTGGCCCATGCTGCGTGATCTGGTCCGCGCCCACGTTTAAGTATTTGCGCTGCCTTGGTGGTCAAACTTTCGGCGAATTCGGCATGTCCGGCCTCCAGCTCGAACTTGGCGAAGCGGGCGAGCGCAACAATTGGATCTATCTGGAAAACACCGCTAAATTCACCGACTTCAACTTCCTTGACCGCCGCTACAAACAGCCGCCGACCTTCAACAAAATCTCTTTTTTCATAAGCCAAGGCGGCAAGCTCTTCAAGTAGGGCGGGCTTATCCAGCCAAAAGCCCTGCAGCTCCTTTTGCTCCGCAAGTTCCAACAGGCGCTGTAGCTGGCTCGTGCGATCAATCTCCGAGTTGCGAAAGTACACCGCTTTAAACTCTGACATTTTCTTATTTTGGACGTAACGCACATGCCGCCCACTCATTTGCAAATGCACGTCTGCATCGCGTTTCACCGACAAAAGCTCACGAAACACATCGATCAGAACGATGGGGCCATAATGTAGTTCCACCGGCACATTTTCGATTTGCTCTAGACCGGACACTTTGTATCCGGCAACTTTCGCAAAGTCGCGCGCGATGTCATGTGCTGGCGCGCTGACGTCGATATGGAATAAATTCTGTACTCGAACGGACTCAAGGCGCGCCAGTAACTTCCAGCCTGCAGCAGGCGCGCTGGTGTTGGCCTGAACCTGCCAACGAATAGCCGTTTCCTCGCCGTCGATGGGCAGATTCAGCGCCGCCCTGTGCGCGCCAATCGCTAGCTTGATTTGTGCGCCGTCGGCGTTTCTTGCGACCCCTATTTTGAGGCCCGAGGCAAATGGTGCGACTGTGCCGCGCTCAGCAAGACCAATCAATGCGGAGTCGCCCTGATTCGTCGTAGCGCTGAACTGCTCGCCACAAAACTCGAAATTTTGATACGCCGCTTCAAGCTCGGCGGTTTCTGCGCGACGCAGATGCAAAACGAGCGGTTTTGGGCAGGCTTCGATGATGTAAGGCGAAGCGGTTCTGCCTATCGCTGCGGTGGCAAACGATGGTGCGCTTGCCAACGCAGTAAGCAGTGCGGCGATGCCTAATCTTGCCGTGCTATTGCCGTAACTTAAAAGGATTTTGCAAAAATTTCGCATAACCAAGTCCGATCTGTGAGTGAACAAAGCTATCAACGACGATTTGCGGGTAAAGCGAACATAATTTTTAATTAGCGTAGCAATCTGCCAAAGGCGGATTAGTGCGAAGCGGAAACGATGTTTCTTCAAAGACATGCGGATTACTCGAAGCCGTTCAACAGCATGCTGGTTGGCGGCCACTCAATAGCACCGGAATCGCAGCGTGCAGGGGTCAAAAAACTGCCAGCTATTGGCCTTGCTGTGCCAGCCGCATCGGCGGCACTGCACAGCGTTGTTAGCCCATTGTCAATGGCTGCACTGCCGCGTTGAGGCGCGAATACGGTGCGCGTAAACATTCGTATGGTGTCGCCCGGGAGGTCTATGAATAGCGCCGCTAGTGCCAGCGTGCTTACTGTCACATCGTTCCTGGCTAGCGCGGCATTACACAACGGCGAATCCATAAACACGTTGCCACCTAGGCTGATGACGCTGCCTGCTGGTGCATTACAAGTGCTTTCGGCGGCATTTTTGGCCCACACACTATTGCCAATGCGCAGCTTGCTGCTGACATCGTGCAACCGGACTTCGCTCCACGTGGAGTCGGGCGCAACTGTGACGTGGTTGAAATCAATCTGTGCGCCGCCGCGTGCTTCCAACAGCTGCTCAACCGAACGTAATGTGCTGTCACTGATGCGCATCGTAACCGCGCCATCTAACGCCAATTCACCGCCAACTTGTTGCGCAGCGGCACAACCTGGGATATTAGCGGTGGTATTTTCGCCTATGTTGGATCGCACAATGGTCACCACGCTGGCGCCGTGCGCCAAAATCGCGCCGCCGCTACAGTGGGTATTGCTTTCCACGACCGTGTCCGACAAGTGCAGTGACGCGCCATCCGCCACGTAAAACGCGCCACCTCCTTCACCGGGTCGTGAATTCCATGATCGATGGTTGTCAAACACCCGTGATTCGCGCATTTCAGCACTGCCATAGACCGCCATCGCGTTGCCACGGGCATCCGCACCGTTGGCATACAGCACGCTACTCTCGAAAAGCACGGAACTGCCAGCGCGCACGAGTACAGCGCCGCCACCCAAAGCATCGTGCGCTGTGCCAAATTCTATCAACACGTTTTCAAAATGTACCGGAACACTGGAATTTCCAGTATTGATATCGAATACCCGCTCGCCATCAGGTGCGTGTAACAAAAAACCCAAGTCGCTAATTTCAACGGCGATTGCGCCGGGTGGAAATTGTGGGTCACGACGTATCCACAGCGGTTCCCGAATATCCAAGTCGCCGCTCGCGGCGGTATCGTCGACGACACCGCCGCGCAATTTCAAAGAATATTTATCCGGTCGCAAACGAATTTCGTCAAATCCCGGCGACGCGTTCGCTTCTTGAATCGCGGCGCGCAGCGTACATGTCTTGCTTGCTGTGGCGCACAAACCATCACCTGGCGCGGCGTCAACCGCGTCGAGATTGCTATCTAAGTTGAATATCGCGGCATGCGTGCGGGCATTGACAATAAAAAACAATGCAAGCACAACAAACGTTGGTATCGTTAAAGTTGACCCAGCCCGAGGTGGAGCGCGGTACACGCAGGACGCGAAACGCTCAAATAAGCTCACTCGGGGTAGCTCACGGTCATATCGCCTGCGGGAATATATTTGCCGTCAGAGTCTTGCGTTAGCAACACCGGGCCACGCACGACCCAGCCGTTGTCGGCCTTGCCTTCGGTGTCAAGCACCACGTCGTCACCCAGTTGATAGCCCCCCAACACTTTGATTTGCACCGTCATCCGGCCGGATTGCGCACGCAGCTGCGAAAGGCGCACGCTTTTTGCAACCGGCGTGCCGTCAAAGTCTTTTTCGCCATATAAGGCTTTCTCAAAAACGCCGCCGTCAGCAAGAACGCCCGCCAAATCCCCGGTGCTGTAGTGCAGATAGTCGCGTGCGACTTCAGCGGCGTACGCTGCGCCAATTTCACCGCCGCCAGCGGGCAAAACCGTTGCGGCGCTTTTCCAGTCGGTTCGCGTATTGTACGGCGGCGCGTTTTCGCGTATGCCCTTAGCGAACATCACATCAAGCAACTGCGCATTGGTTTGCGCACGCAGTTCCGCCAATTTTGTAGCGCTATATTGCCCGGTCAAAATGCGGTATTGCCCATCGATTTTTGCGTAAGGCATGCTTTGCTCGCCTTTGAAGGCGCCGGGTTTTCGCGACACGAAACTGAGCACCAACACGCCTGCCGGTTTGGTCTCAAACTCAAACCCGTGTTTGAGCTGTTGCGTCGCACGTTCTGCAATCGCGGCCGCGTCGTCGGCTTTGACGCTGACGCGACAAATTGATTCGTACGCGCAACTCACAACTTGCTTCAGGTATAACCACTTTAACGTCGGAATAGTGTTTTTGAA
>JAYVAQ010000431.1:0-2297 GCA_043750875.1 Rhodanobacteraceae bacterium | reverse complement strand
ATTCGGGCGTTGCCTGATGGCACTAATATTGATATGAAGCTAGCAAAGGATAAGGTAACGGTAACTGCCGGTCGCAGTCGTTACACGCTTGCGACTTTGCCAGCGACCGAGTTCCCGCCGGTAGATATCGGCGAAATTCAATTTCGCTCAAGCGTTGCAGGAGCTGCGTTGAAAGAATTGATTGATCGCACTGGTTTTGCGATGGCAGTTCAGGACGTTCGCTACTATCTAAATGGCTTATTGTTAGAACTGCGAGGCAGTAACCTTCGCGCAGTCGCCACAGACGGCCACCGCTTGGCGTTGTGTGACTCCAGCGTTGATCCGGGTAATTCTGCTGACCGGCAGGTAATCGTGCCGCGCAAGGGCATTTTAGAGCTCGCCAAATTGATTGGTGGTGGTGAGGATCAAGTCGAGCTAGAGTTTTCTCGAAATCACTTACGCGCACGCGTAGGCAATGCCGTCATGACCACTAAACTGATTGATGGCCGTTTCCCAGATTACGATGCGGTAATTCCCATTGGTGCGGATAAAACCGCGTTAATGAATAAGGACGAGTTGAAATCAGCGCTTCAACGTGCGGCGATTTTAAGTAACGAAAAATATCGCGGCGTACGCATTGAGTTAAACCCAGGCGTGGTGCGTATTGTGGCGACGAATGCGGAGCAAGACGAAGCGGTCGAAGAAATTGCAGCGGAAACTGTTGTCAGTAATTTGGGTATCGGCTTTAACGTGAATTATTTGATGGATGCGGTTAACGCCTTGGAAGGTTCAGAAGTGCTGCTTTGTTTGCGCGATTCTGGCAGTTCGGGCTTGGTGCGTGGCAAAGATAATGCGCGTGTACGCCACGTGGTGATGCCATTACGTTTGTAAGAAAGAAATCTGTCGATAATGGCACGCTAAGCGAGTGACAGTTACTGCGGTAAGCAAAGAGCGTCGAAATTTGGCGCTTTTTGATTTTGATGGGACGATTACGACCCGTGACGCTTATGGTGTTTTTGTGGCGCTGGCGGTGCCGCGTTGGCGATTGATTTTAGCGCTGCTGTTTACTTGGCCACTGATTATCGCTTATCGCTACGGTTGGCTGTCAGGTGTAACTGGGCGGGCGATTGTGGCTTGGGTCGGTTTTTATCGCGCCCGCTGCGTCGTTGTCGAAGCGGTTGCTTTGCGCGTTGCGACGGAGAAAATTCCAGCTTTAATCCGGCCAGAAATATGGGAAAAGCTAAGCAATCATTTGGCGCAGGGTGATCAAGTAGCCTTAGTTTCTGGGTCCTTTGATTTGTATTTACGACCATGGTGTGAGTTGCATGGCTTGCAATTATTATGTTCATCGCTAGCGCGTTCGGGTGTGCGATTTACTGGCCGGTATGCCGGTTTCCAATGCGTAGGCGCGGAAAAAGCTCGGCGGGTGCGGGAACATTTTGACCTTGATCAGTTTGGCGAAATTTACGCCTATGGCGACACAGCCGATGATCGCGAGTTGTTGGCCTTAGCGCACCGCAAGTTTTATCGCGGAGCTGAAATAAACGATATGGCGGCTGTCTAGCTGTGCATATTCGGCGGCTTCTGATTGATCAATTGCGCTGTTTGAATAACGTTGAATTGGCACTTAGTTCCGGGCTACATATTTTTATCGGGCCCAACGGCTCGGGTAAAACCTCGATTTTGGAGGCGGCTGCGCATTTAGGATCCGGCCGCTCGTTTAGAGCGGGAGGTAAAGATGCGTTGATTGCGCGCGGCGCGGATAAGCTTTCGGTATTCGCTGAATTAGAGATCTTTTCTGTATCGCATCAAATTGGCTTCGAGCGCTCGCACAAAGCATGGCGCGGCCGTTTGAATGGCGAGGACATCACGCAACTTACGCAGCTGGTACGACTCGCGCCGATTTGGGTAGTCGAGCCCAATTCGCATGAGCTGATTTCAGGGGGTTCTGAGCCCAGGCGTGCATTGATTGATTGGCTTTTGTTCCACGTGGAACCTTCTTTCGCGGGTGTAGCGGCACGCTATAAAGCGGCGCTTAGGCAGCGGAATGCGCTCTTAAAATCAGAATGCGATGCGAACGAGCTAGAACCGTGGACGCTCGTACTTACGACTTTGGGTACGGAGTTAGCGGCACTGCGTGATCGCTATCTAGCGGATTGGATCATTGCGGTACGCGAGAGTGCTGCGCGCCTTTTGCCGGAGTTAGGAGAGGTTAGTCTGAATTTTAGATCCGGATGGCCGCCGGATGTAGATGCCGCGCAGGCTATGGCAACGCGATTGGCGCGTGATCGCGCCTTGGGTTACACCAGTGCCGGCCC
>JAYVAQ010000430.1:0-7016 GCA_043750875.1 Rhodanobacteraceae bacterium | reverse complement strand
AATATTCACCGCTTGATTATTTATAAACACATGCCCCTTAACATCGTGCACTCGAAAGCAAAAGCCATCGTATTCGATTTCAATCTCGCCTTTGTTTGGCTGGACAACTCGGTGCTTTCGGTTGTCTTTGTCGAGCAAATAAGGCGTTGCGTGGTCGATCACAAGGGCGCGATGTCTGTTATGAAGTAAGTGTTTAGCCAAAATATCTTTAACTTCGGCCATTTTCGGTCGATCAAGCGGCATCAATGAGAGGCAACGGTGAAGAATTACAGAAACTTCATCGGCAAGATCAAAAGAAGTTTTAGTAAAATAGTTCGAACATGACTTAGGTGGTTCTTGCTTCAGTTCTGGTGGAAGATCGCGAAAAGCCAAAAACAGGGCCGTAATTCCAAAAGCATAGGTATCTACAGCCGTGCTAAATTTTGAATTGTGTTGATAAAGCTCTGGCGCAGCGAATCCCGGCGTGCCGACAAAACCAACAGTCGCAGCATTGATTCCCTCATTCCGAGCGAGACCGAAATCAAAAATTTTCACCACGCCTTCAGAGTCCAACTTCATATTGTTCGGCTTGATGTCACGATGAATCACACCCTCGGCATGTATATCTGAAATGCCGGAAGCGATCTGCCAAATCATTTTCAGAAATTCGTGCTTGGATTTTGGTGCAATAGCTTCTTCAAATAAGTCTTTGCCGTCGATAAACTCCTGGATAATTGCAAGGTCGTTCGCATCGGACAGCACGTCATACACTTGAACTACGTGCTTAGAGCGCATTTTTAGCAGTGCCCGTAATTCATCTAAAATGCGACGAGTTTTGGCACTGCCGGGCATAACTTTAATGGCCACTTGGCGCTCCAGAACGGTATCCTCGTAAACGAAGACGGCCGCCATTCCCCCAGAAAAATGTTGTTTAGCGTCCTCGTATCGATCTGGAATCTTCATCTCAAACCACCTTATTTTTTATATATATTCGATTCAGTCAGATAAAAAGGCGCAGTTGAACCAGATGTTTTGACTTTAGCTTTCGCGCGCGTGGGTGCCGCTGGCTTGGCATTTCGTTTTTTTGCCAACTGCGAGTTCACTGCGTTAGGATTCATACGATCATTGTCAAAGCGCTTACTCCCCAATGGCGGAATTTCAAGAAACTGTAAGTCCAAAAGATGCTCTTGTTTTTCCTGTGGAGCAGGCAATTGCTTCTTGAATTGCGCTGGTACGAGTTTTGACACCTCAGTATCGGTGGCCACTCGAAATTCGCCAAACGCGTCCCAAACGTCCAAAAATGGCGCGCGCGGCAATGCATCAATGAGTGGCCATGACGACGACAATTCAATCATCGCAACAGATGCGTTGTCTGCGCCGCCAAACCACTTCGATAAATCTGAAAGCCTTTTCACACACACCGCCGCATCGGCCGCATTTTTCACGATTTGCCCCATTAGTCCAGGTGTAGACGCCAAAAAATGCACGCCATCACTCGTCAACAACAGCGCATTGACGCCGGCCAAATCGAATTCGCCGATGTGTGGCACCAGTGCATCTGTCATGCCGATAAACTGCAAAAGCATTGACTGTTCTGATCCTGCGATTGCGTTTTTCCCCAGCTGCCCCGCAATCGTGTCGTCAACTGAGATTTGCGTCAATTCTCGACCCGTTGCGCGATAGACGCGACTGTCACCTACACTGAGCCAGCACGCCGGACGGCCGGGCCGAACAACAATGGCGACTAACGTTGTACCGCCTTTGCCACCAAATGTGGATACGACACTCGCGTTTGCAGCGCCTACTGCTGCTTGAAGCCAGTCGTGTGAATGATTTGAGCCTGAGCGCGCCTGTTGGCTTACTGAAGTGATGAAGGTACCAATCGCTATTGCCGCTGATTCTGCGCCGTTATTCATGCCACCAATACCGTCTGCCAAAGCGGCGACAATAAAATGACGACCTGTTTTGTCGATCCCGCGCGCAATCATAGCACGATCTTGATTCTCAACTCGAACAGTGCCAACGTCGCTCGCAACCGCTGCCGATAGCAACTCGACCCGCTTAACCCCTGCTAAGCCCGTTCGTCGGAGCAGCCACGCCGTAACATCATTCGAAAGCGCTGATTTTTTATGATTCATACCAAACTTACTCGAAAAGCCGCAATTCACTGGATAAATAATATAACACGCACAAAATTCGCACCGGTACTGCATGGCAAGCCAAATCATTGAAGTGCCGACCAGTCAAATTGCTACGACTTCAAGTTTAAATGATGATTGATGCCTGACCAAATTACCTACGCCGAGCTACAAGCACATGCGCGCACCCTTAACATTGATGCGGGTGACGCGGCGATTTTAATTTGCCACCGCCTCGGCATGTCGCGCGCAAACTTGATCGCGTTTTCCGAACGTACAGTAGATGCGGCGCTGGCGGATGCGATTCGCCTTGATTTAAGTGAGCGCGCGCGCGGTGTGCCGGTAGCGTATTTGTCTGGCGTGCAAGAGTTTTATGGTTTAGCACTGAGCGTTGGCCCGGCCGTGTTGATCCCGCGTGCTGATACCGAAACCTTAGTTGACACCGCACTTGCGGCATTTGATCGTACGGAAACGGTGCACGCGCTGGATCTAGGAACTGGCAGTGGCGCGATCGCGCTAGCGCTCAAATCAAAACGGCCACATTGGCAAGTTACCGCGTTAGATCGTTCCGAGGCGGCATTGGCTGTCGCGCGCAAAAATGCAACAGCACTCAATTTGGACGTTCGATTTCTGGCTGGCGATTGGTTTGCGCCTGTGACTGAACGTTATGCCCTGATTTTGGCCAACCCACCCTACATCGCTTTTGACGATCCACACCTGAGTCAAGGTGATTTGCGCTTTGAACCGCAATGTGCATTGGCGGCGGACGCGCAGGGGATGGCCGATTTAGTCCATATCATTAACAATTCTGTTGCTTTTTTACGCCCCGGCGGTTGGCTAATGCTAGAACATGGGCATTTACAAGGCCCTGCGGTGCAAGCGAATTTGACCCGATCTGGGTATGTAAAAGTAATAACAATCAAAGACTTAGGTGAAAATGATCGGGTTACGCTGGGAAGTTGGCCGGGGCGAACCTGAGGCAAATTGCGGGCAGCGCGTAGGGTTCGCACAGTGTTTCCACGATGGGCTGGTAAACTGACCTCCGGTTTTTTTAGGAGTCATCAAGTCGCGCAAAACTTCGGCGTTGCGATCTATCGCGCCACGAATTAGTTTCTCAAACGCGTTACTTGCCGTTTTTTGCATGCCAGCCATCGAAAACCAACATTCATTGCCACACATATCTGCTTTGTCCGGACGCATTCACGCAAGCTACCGGCTAAGTTGTGCGCCGCATTTGGCTGAGTCACTGGCAAGATTTATCGCCTACGAACAGACCGTCGAATTGCCGGAAGGTTTGATTTCAGTGATGCCGAGTTCGGCTGAATTGCTGGAATCAACGGTCGGGCGGGTCGAAGAACTTCGCCAAACCGGCGAAAATACGTTTGAGACGCAGATCAGCTTCAGCGCTGAGCTTGCTTCAAACCAACTCGGCCAGTTGCTGAACTTGCTTTATGGCAATGTTTCCATGCACGAAGGCATCCGCCTGATGGATGCGCGCCTACCTGAGCATTTGTTAGCGCAATTTTCTGGGCCTAAGCACGGCATCGACGGTTTACGCCGCCTCTGTGGTGTTTACGGACGACCGCTGCTGGCAACCGCAGTCAAGCCACGCGGGCTATCAAACGAAGCGCTTGCCCGCATCGCCTATGAATTCGCGCTGGGCGGCGGCGATATTGTCAAGGATGACCAAAATTTAGTCGCCCCGGATTTTGAGGCGTTCAAACTGCGCGTGGACGGCATTGCGAAAGCGGTGGCGCGCGCGAATGATCGCACCGGCAAGCAGTGTCTGTATTTCCCACATCTGGCAGCCGCCTCACAAGATTTGGATCGCTATCTAGAATTTGTCTATCGGCTGGGGCTGAAAGGGGTATTGGCGTGCCCGATGGTGTTGGGTTTAGATCGTGCGCGCGAGCTCACAGCCAGGCACGGATTGGTGCTGATGGCGCACCCGGCGTTGACCGGTGCTTTTACCGCAGGCAATACGCACGGCATTGAACATCGGGTATTGCTTGGCACCTTATTTCGCCTTGCGGGTGCCGATATTTCGGTATTCCCAGCGCCAGGCGGGCGCTTTGATTACTCCGCACAGCAGTGCGCTGAGCTAAAAGCGGCGCTAACTGGCCCGTTGGGGCAAATTAATGCGGCGATGCCTAGCCCTGCAGGCGGCATGAAATTTGAATCTATTCCGCAACTGGCTGCCGACTACGGTCAGGATTCGGTGTTTCTAATTGGCGGTTCGCTATTCGCGCATTCCCCGGACTTGGTGGAAAACACGCATGTTTTTCAAGCAAAAATTAGCGAATACTTCGCTGAAGAACGGCGCGCAGCGGATTCTGAACTGGTTTCTAGCTGTGAGTTCCCAGCTGATTTCTCGCTAGAACACAGCGAAGGCATGCGCCGCTTACTAAAATTCAGTCACGGCTTTCACTGGCAAGACCGCACTGATCGTGTCTATAAAGCGCAGACTGATCTGGGTTTTGACGGCGTGCGCAGGGTTGAGCTGGTTGGCAAAAACGGCGAACAATCTGATTTTGATTTGCGCTATTTTGAAATTTCACCGGGCGGTTTTACCAGCTTGGAAAAGCACTTACATACGCACGTGATCATTACTGCACGCGGTGCTGGCGTGTTGATCACCGATCAAGCGCGCACAGAATTGAAGCTGTTTGACATCGCCTATATTTCGCCGCTGGAAGTTCATCAGTTGCGCAATGAAACGCCAGAACCGTTTGGGTTTTTCTGCATCGTTGACCGCGAACGCGATCGCCCGATGCGGCCTTAGCCGTTGGCATGACCGCGTTGAAGTGAAAGATTTGCGGATGTCTTCATAAGATTTTGTTGTAAAACCCATCCACAAAAGTGGTAATAAAGTCATTTACTGCTTTTTGAAGGACGCATGCCCATGACACTTTCAGCCGCAGCCCGTAGCGCAAAAGCCGAGGTCAACCAGGCGCAGTTTAATCCGCTGATCCGCCCTTATTTGGTTTTGCAAATTGGCTTCTTTTTGGCGGCAACTATCATTGGCATCCCTTTTGCCATCATCTGGGTTTTGGGGCTCGGGCAATGGTGGGCGCGGCATTATTTCGACAAATTAGACTGCCATCTAGACGACAAAAAGCTGCGTTATCGCAAGGGCATTTTTATCACTGTAGAAAAGACTATCCCGTTGGAAAATATCCAGGACGTTACTTTTATTGAAGGCCCGATCTTGCGGCACTTCAATTTGAGCACGCTCAAGTTTGAAACCGCTGGCAGCGGCGTTGGCCAGGCGAATGATATGCACCTAACCGGCATTATCGATGCCGCAAATTTCCGCAATAAGATTTTGGACGCCCGCGATGCGCTCAAGCATCGTACTCAAGCGTTTCCTGCAACATCGGCACAAACTGGCGCACTGACCACGCCGTTGGATTTGCGTGGCATTGAGCAGCGCATGGATGAAATTATCGCGCTTTTAAAGCAGCGGCGTTAGGGAGTGAAATCGCCAGACGCCATTTCGATAGAACTTTGGCTGAGTCAGCACACAACCGCGCTGGGCCTGACAACGGAGGCGCACCGCGCCGTTAGTGATGCTTTGAATGCGCTGCCAGAGCGTGCCGAGGGCCAAATTGCTGCGGTCGAAATTTTGGCTACGCTACGAAGCGACATCGATACCCGTTTGGCAACGCTACTGTGGCCCGCATTCGAAGAGAACTTAAGCTTAAGCGCGGAGCTTTTGCCGTTCGCGAATGCTTCGGTTTTGGAGCTGTTGCATGGGCACGCGGAAGCGCGCAAGGTTTGGCCGGTTTATCAGGAACTCAAAGCCAATTCTGATGCCGAGAGTATTCGGCGTTTGCTGCTGGTACTAATCAAAGACGTACGCGTAGTTTTGATCTTGCTTGCCGAGCAATTGGTCTTGCTCAAAAATTTGTCGCGCAGCGATGAAATTAGCAAACGCGCCGCCGCCCAAGTAACGCGCGACATCCACGCGCCTTTGGCAAACCGCTTAGGTATTTGGCAAATTAAGTGGGAATTGGAAGACTTGGCGTTTCGCTATCTGCAACCGGATGTCTACAAACGCATTGCAAGCCTGCTGGACGAGCGCCGTGGCACCCGCGAAAGCTATATTGATGAATTTATTGGTGAATTGAAACGCACCTTGGCCGCGGCTGGGATTGCAAGCGACGTCGCTGGGCGCCCGAAACACATCTATAGCATTTATAAAAAGATGCAGAAAAAGGGCTTAGAGTTTTCTGAGCTTTACGATGTCCGTGCGGTGCGCGTGATTGTTAAGGATATTGTCGGTTGTTACGCCGCCTTGGGCGCGGTGCACAGCCGCTTTCAGCCAATTCCAAAAGAGTTCGACGACTATATCGCCAATCCCAAAGGCAATAATTATCGCTCCTTGCACACTGCCGTCATTGGCCCGGAAGAAAAATCGGTCGAAATTCAAATTCGTACACAAGAAATGCACGATCACGCCGAACTTGGTGTCGCCGCACATTGGCGCTACAAAGAAGGAAAAGCGGGGGAAGGCGGCGGTAGTAACGCGGATTTCGAACGCAAGATTAATTGGATGCGCCAATTGCTCGAGCAGCGCGAAGGCGATGACGAGACCACCTTGCTTGCCGGCTTCAATACCGAACTGCTTGAAGACCGCATCTACGTGCTGACGCCGCGTGGCGAGGTGGTGGACTTGCCGCAAGGCGGCACCGTGCTGGATTTCGCCTACCACGTGCACACCGAAGTGGGGCATCGCTGCCGCGGCGCCAAGGTGAACGGCCGCATCGTGCCGCTCGACTACAAGCCGGCCAGCGGCGATCGCGTGGAGATCATGACCAACAAGACCGGCGAGCCACGACGCGACTGGCTATTGACGAGCAATGGCTTTCTGGCCAGCGGCCGCGCCCGCGACAAGGT
>JAYVAQ010000429.1:0-2255 GCA_043750875.1 Rhodanobacteraceae bacterium | reverse complement strand
CTTCGGGTTAACGAAGGCAGCGCCAGCGCTTCGCACAAAGCGGCGGAACTCAGTGGCGGTTACTTGTTCGGCGACACCGTTCGTCACGGGCCTTTCGCCAGCGTTACATGGCAACGCGTCGGTATTGAAGCGTTTTCAGAAGAGGGCGGCAACGCCACAGCAATGCGCTTCGGCGAGTTTGACCGTGATTCGCTGGTCGGCCGTATCGGCTACCAGTTACAAGGTAAATTTGGCGATGATCGTGCCGTTCGCCCAAGCCTGCGAGTTGCCTATGCATCTGAAAACGAAGATCAGGCAACCAGCGTAACGGCCGGTTCCACAACAATGAATGGCCAGTTCACCATGGCCGGTTACCTGCCTTCGGATAACTGGATCGAAGCCGATCTGAGCGTCTTGGTTGAATTCACCGATAATGTAAACGGCTTCCTGGGTTATCACGGTCGTTTGAGCGATGACAACCAGACAAACAACAGTTACAACCTCGGTGTCAACGTCCAGTTCTAAACTTCAATTGTCGGCAAGAAAAGGCCGCCTTCGGGCGGCTTTTTTTGGCCCTTTGAAAGATGCAATAACACCGCTTCCGCCCATCCTGGTTCTAGCCCGCGATGATGAAGTATAAAACCCGTCATCCCCGAATGCTCTTGTCGGGGATCCAGTGACTTCATGCTTTAAAGCAACGGCGCTGGGCTCCCGCCTACGCGGAGAAGACGGAGTTCTTTGAAATATTAAATCCCCGAATGCTCTTGTCGAGGATCTAGTGACTTCCTGCATTAGAGCAACGACGCTGGGTGACCAGCTTCGCTGTTGAAAAGCACTTCCCGCCTACGCAGGCAAGACGATGCTCACATAAGCAAATTCGCAAAATAATTGCATCCGTTAGCACTTGATTCGGTTTTTTGAAATATTCGCCATAAAAAAGCCGGGCTTCATTCGAAGCCCGGCTTTTATTTTGTTGCTAATGCCTTACCAGCCGAACGAGGCACCCGCACCGGTGGCGGTTTTATCGCCATCAAAAGCGGCACCAAAACTAATCGTGACCCGGTCAGACACCGTTCGCTGGAAGCCAAGCGCGAAAGCGTTTTGGCCACCGTAATTACCGATACCTACCGCCAGACGATTGTCGCTGGTATTTCCCGATGCCGACGCCGTCATTTGCGCCATCGCTGCCGACATCGCACCGACTTGATCCACACGCTTATTCAAGCCTTGTAGTTGATTTCCAAAGCCGTCCAATTGATCCTGAAAGCCATCCAGTGAAATCACGATCGTCGCCACTTGGGCATCGGTATAGTTATTGGCCGACACCAAAACGGCCGCGTCAGCCGAGTTCATCTGATTCAAGTTCACTGCATCGGTGCCCTGGGTAGCAGCAGCCACATTGGTAATCTGACGCTCGGCACCCACGGCACCGACAGACACGGTGTTGTCGCGCGCACCGGTCGTTGAGCCGGCTCCGATGGCAGCACTGTTGTTGGACGAAGCCATTGCTCCGGCACCGACTGCCGTACTACTGGTGCCGGTTGCTTGCGCGCCGGTACCGATAGCAGTGGTGTTGGTGTTGCCAGCAAGACTGTTGGCACCGGTGGCTGTTGCGCCATCAAACGTCGCCTGCGCATACGCGCCGGTGGCCGTGCTGTTAACACCGCTGGCAACGCTGTAGGCACCCAATGCCGAGGTATTGGTATTGGTTGCCTGAGCATAGGCACCGAGTGCACTGCTATAAGTGGCATTGGCAGTACTCCAATTACCTATCGCAGTACTGTTATTGCCGCTGGCCGTACTGTACGCACCTACGGCACTCGATCTGTCCGTGGCGTAACTTGCCGCGCCGATGGCGCTGGAGTACTTGTTCGCATAACTCCCAATACCGTTCGCAACCGATGCATTGTTGGCATAGCTGTAGGCGCCTGTTGCCGTGGAGTAATTGGTGGCCGAGCTATAAAAACCGTTGGTGACCGAGATATTGTCCGCATAACTCAACGCTCCGGTCGCGCTGGAGAGCTGGTTGGCATAACTGCCGACTCCGTTTGCAGTGGAACCAAAGTTAGCCTGACTGTAGGTGCCGATTGCGTTTGAATAGTTGCTTGCACTGCTGTTGCTGCCAATTGCATTCGAGTTGCTTGTTGCCGTGCTATAGGCGCCTATGGCATTAGAGTTATTTAACGCGTAGCTGTTGTATCCACTTGCAGTGGAAAGGTTTCCGGCGCTGCTGCCGTTCCCTGTCGCATTCGAATAATTGGTTGCTGTGCTGTACG
>JAYVAQ010000428.1:0-5518 GCA_043750875.1 Rhodanobacteraceae bacterium | reverse complement strand
AAAGCGGTGCCAGTGCGGTGAATCAGGCGCCGATCACCGGCGAAAGTATGCCGGTCGACAAAGCAGTAGGGGATCAAGTCTTCGCGGGCACCATCAATGAATCTGGCGTTTTGGTGTATTTAGTTACGCACGCCAAGGGCGAATCTACCCTGGATCGAATTGCACGTTCAGTGCAAGACGCTCAGGCCAATCGGGCGCCCACGCAGCGCTTTGTCGATGAATTCGCGCGAATCTATACGCCGATTATGTTTTTGATCTCGCTCTTGGTGGCCATTGTGCCGCCACTGGCGTTCGGTGGCGAATGGTATCCGTGGATTTATAAGGCACTGGTGTTGCTGGTGATCGCTTGCCCTTGCGCGCTGGTGATTTCCACACCGGTCACTGTGGTTTCCGGCCTTGCGGCGGCGGCACGGCGCGGCATTTTAATTAAGGGCGGGCTCTATTTGGAGCAGGGGCGGCTTTTGAAGTCCATCGCGCTGGACAAGACCGGGACGCTGACCTTGGGCAAGCCCGCATTGACCGATGTGCTCACGTTGAGCGAGTTGAGTGTGGACGAAGCGCTGCAGCTGTCAGCGAGTTTAGATGCGCTCAGCCAGCACCCAGTGGCACTTGCCATCGTCAGTGGTTTTCGCGAAAAAGCGAACGACGCAAGCTTGTTTGGAGTGACTGACTTTGCCTCAATTACCGGGCGCGGCGTGCAGGGCAAAATTGCGGGCAAGGCGTACTTCCTGGGCAATCACCGTCTAGCAGAAGAGCTCAAACGCTGCCGCCCGCAGGTGGAAGCTGAACTCAACGCGCTGGAAGAGTCTGGCAAATCCACCATGGTGTTGATGGACGAAACCCGCGCGCTTGCCGTTTTGGCAGTCGCCGATCAGGTGCGTGAAAACGCAAAAGCCGCAGTCCAAGCAATGCGCGATTTGGGGGTCGAGCCGATGATGCTCACCGGCGACAATCAGCGCACCGCCACAGCAGTCGCACTGGTCGTGGGCATTACCGACGCGAGGGGCGATCAGCTCCCGGAAAACAAACTCGCGGTGATTGAAGAGCTGCTGAAAAAAGGCCCGGTTGGCATGGTGGGCGATGGTGTGAACGATGCCCCGGCGCTGGCACGCTGCAGTGTTGGTTTTGCTATGGGGGCGGCGGGCACGGACACGGCCATCGAAACGGCGGATGTGGCGCTCATGCAAGACGACCTGCAGAAAATTCCGGAGTTCATTGCGCTATCTAGACGCACCGCCGTCATTTTGTGGCAGAACATTTTCTTTGCCCTAGCAGTAAAAGCGGTATTTTTCGTGCTCACATTTGTCGGCAATACCTCGCTTTGGCTCGCCGTATTTGCTGATTTGGGTGCCAGTTTGATCGTGGTGTTTAATGGCATGCGGTTGCTTCGCAAATAGTTCGGCCGACAAGTTAAATCTGAATCAGCGTCCGCGTACAATCTCTCCGGCTTTTAACTTCACAGAGTACACATGGGTAACTTCAGCCGCGCCATTGCGCCATTTGTATCAGCCGAATTGCAATCTGCAGCTCAGTCAATGGCAGACGGGCAGGCCGAAATAGCGTTCAGATGTTTAGAGCGCGCCCATGTCTTGGGGCAAAGTGCAACCGCGCAACACGTGCGGGTGCACTGGCAAATGTTGCGCTGGGGCCTGGCACAAAGGAATTTGAAAGAAGTATTCGGGCAACTATTTCGCCTTGCTGGTGCGGCAACGAAAACTGCCTTTGGCTTAGTACCTGAAGGCAATACCGGTGGCACAAATGTCAGTCCGTTTAGGCCACTACCGATTCCAGCGGCGTTGGCGGAACATATAAAAAATGCAAAAAACGCCAGCGATGTGTCGCATCTGAAATAGTTGCCGTTTGGCCAGGTGTTAAAGGGCAAAACTGAAAACCAAGCTCATCTTTATACCCCCTGCCTGCGCCAGCCTGATTGACTCGATCCAAACGTTGAACAAAGTATTCGCCGGGCGCCAACACCACCGGTTTGTTGGCACCAAAGAGTACAAAAAATTCCCGCGTGGCTTTGAATTTAGTCCGGTGTTGTCAAGGGATCACCCCATCAAAGCTTAGCCCGCTGCCCCGCCAACGCATCGCGCTTGGCACTGAAATCGGCAAACCGGCCGCGTTCTTGCGCCACGACCGCAGTCGGTGCACCGTTGACAAAGGTATCGGTGCTGAGCTTTTTCTCGCATTTTTCAATCTCCACCGCCAGCTTCGCCAATTCGCGATCCAGCCGCGCGCGTTCGGCGTCAACGTCAATTAAGCCCGCCAGCGGAATCAGCACTTTCAAGCCGCCCACCACTGCCGATGCCGACGCCGGTTCCGCCGCACCCTCCGCCAACCACTGCTGCGATTCAATGCGGCCGATGAAATTCATGCTGGACGCGTTCGCGGCTAGTCTTGCGCGATCAGTCGCATCGCCGCCGACCAGTAGCACCGGCAGCAATTTCGCGGGCGGCAAATTCATCTCGGCGCGAATGCGGCGTACGCCAAGTAAAAATTCCTTCATCCAAACAATGTCAGCCGCGGCTGTGCTATCGCTTGGAAATTCACTGGCTTTAGGAAACGCTTCTAGCGCGATGGTTTTCCCGGTTTTGCCTAATTTAGGCGCGACGCTGAGCCAGATTTCCTCAGTAATAAACGGAATAATCGGGTGCGCCAGCCGCAGCTGCGCTTCCAGCAACACTAATAAGGTGTGCTGCATGCCGCGCTTTTCGGCCGCATTGCCAGAGGCCAAGGCCGGTTTCGCCAGCTCCAAGAACCAGTCGCAAAACTCGTTCCAGGTGAAGTCGTAAAACGCCTGCGCCGCCAAATCAAAACGGTAATCGGCCAAATTTTGCTCAAACTGCGCGATGGTTTTTGCGAACTCGGAAGCGATCCACTTTTCCGCCGTGCTAGTCGGCGTCCAGGATTCATTCGCGGCAAAACTGACATCCTCGCAATGCATCAACACAAAGCGCGCCGCGTTCCATAGCTTATTGCAAAAGGCTTTGTAGCCTTCACAGCGCTTCAAATCAAAACTGATGGTGCGCCCATGCGTGGCCATGGCGGCGAAGGTGAATCGCAGCGCGTCGGTGCCGACCGCGGTGATGCCGTTCGGGTAATCACGCTTAATGCGCTTGGCGACTTGCGCTTTTACTTCCGGAATAAGTAGTTTGTTCGTCGATTTTTCCAACAATTCATCAAAGCCAATGCCGTCAATTAAATCCAGCGGGTCGAGCGTATTGCCTTTGGCCTTGCTCATCTTTTTGCCTTCGGCGTCCAGCACGATGGCATTGATGTAAACCGTTTTGAACGGCACGCGCGATTCCGGCGTGGCGAAAGCGGGTTCGAAACTGCCGTCCGCTTTGCGCCCGACAAAATACTGCGTCGCCATCACCATGCGCGCGACCCAGAAGAAAATAATATCGAAGCCCGTTACCAACACGTCGGACGGCACAAACCGCTGGAACGCCTGCCATTCGGCGGCGCGATCTGGCGTATCGCCGGGCCAACCTAACGTGGAAAACGGCCACAGCGCTGAGCTAAACCAGGTGTCTAATACATCATCATCTTGACGCAGCGCGCCTACCGGTGCCGTATCACTGGCAGCAATCGCATCAGCCTCGTTTTCGCCGACAAAAATATTGCCCGCCTCGTCATAAAACGCCGGGATGCGATGCCCCCACCAGAGCTGGCGGCTAATGCACCAATCTTGAATATTGTCTAGCCACTGCGTGTAGGTATTCGCCCAGTTTTCCGGCACAAATTTAATCGCGCCCGAGCGCACCGCATGCAACGCCGGTTCGGTAATTTCCTTACGGCCCTTGTTGGTCAGATCGACAAACCACTGGTCGGTCAACATCGGCTCGGTCACCGCGTCCGAGCGCTGGGAAATCGGCAGCATTAGCTTGTGCGGCTTGGTTTCAATCAACAAACCCTGCGCCTCCAAATCCGCCAAGATTAGCTTGCGCGCGACAAAACGATCCATACCCTGATACGCTGCGGGCGCGTTGTCATTGACCTTGGCTTCCAGCGTAAAGATATTGATCGGCGTCAAGCCATGGCGTGCGCCCATCGCGAAATCGTTAAAGTCGTGCGCGGGCGTAATTTTGACGCAGCCGGTGCCGAATTCCGCTTCCACATAACTGTCTGCAATCACCGGAATCTGCCGATTGGTCAGCGGCAGATGCAACATTGTGCCAATCAAATGCTGATAGCGCGCATCGTCCGGGTTTACCGCCACCGCCACGTCACCCAACAGCGTTTCCGGGCGCGTGGTTGCCACCACCAAACCCGCACCGCCATCAACTGAGGGATAGCGAATCAGCCACATCGAGCCATCTTTCTCGCGGCTTTCCACTTCTAAATCCGACACCGCCGTTTGCAGCGCTGGATCCCAATGCACCAAGCGATTACCGCGATAAATCAAGCCCGCGCGGTACCAGTCAATAAACACCTTACGCACCGCCGCCGACAAACCCGCATCCATGGTGAAGCGTTCCCGGCTCCAATCACAGCTAGAACCCAAGCGCCGCATTTGCCGGGTAATCGTCGAGCCCGATTCCTCCTTCCACGCCCAAACCCGCTTCAAAAATTCCTCGCGCCCCAAGGCTTTACGGTTGGTGCCTTGCGCCGCCAACTGATTTTCCACAATCTTTTGCGTCGCAATGCCCGCGTGGTCAGTACCGCACTGCCAAAGCACATCCGCACCCGACATACGCTGATAACGCACCATTAAATCCATCAGGGTTTGCTGAAACGCATGCCCCATGTGCAGCGTGCCGGTCACATTCGGCGGCGGCAGCTGAATACAAAACGGCGTGCCTTGACCCGAAGCGGCAAAATAACCCTGCGCCTCCCACGACTGATAAATACGCGCCTCAAAGGCCTGCGGCTCAAACGACTTGTCCATGTCTCACCTAAATCTCAATTTGGGCTGGAGTATAGCGGTGGGGGCTGGGATTGCTTAAGCGTTGGGTTTGGGTGAGCTTGAATTGTTTAAGGTTTGCGGGGCAGGAAGGTTGGTGCACTGCCACTACTTAACGGAACAATCCCAGTTTCGTCGTTGCGAACGAAGTGAAGCAATCTTAAGCGCAATAAGATCGCCACGTCGCTACGCGCCTCTCGATGACGAATTTTCGCAAAATTTCCTTGGGTTAATGGCATTGATCGTTGGTATGCCCCGGTTTTGGGCTTATCTCGTAGGCCGACTGTAACGATGGACGTAGCAACAGAGGCATATACTTCGAACCATGAACTTCTACTGGGATCCCGCCAAAGCGGCAAGCAATCTCATAAAACATCGTGTTAGCTTTGAAGAAGCAAGCACAGTGTTTCTTGATATTTTGTCGGCGACAGGTGCTGATCCTGAGCATTCGCAAAGTGAAGAACGCTGGCTCACGTTCGGTGTCTCGTCACATGGCAATTTCCTTGTGGTTTCGCATACTGACGAGGAAGACAACATACGCATCATCAGCGCACGTCAAGGCACCAAGCACGAAAGGAAACTCTATGAAAAAGGCTAAAACAGAAAAAG